>JAJYQP010000011.1 GCA_021794525.1 Pseudomonadota bacterium
GCACTCAAGCGCCACGAAAGCCGCGGGCTGCACTTCACGCTGGATTACCCGCAGACCGACCCCGTGGCGGTGGACACGGTGCTGGTGCCGTGAAGCCGGTCAGGAAACGCGAATGCGCGCCGGGCGGCGACGCGCCGCCGCGCCCACGACGCCGAAGCCCAGGATCAGGAGAGCCCAGCTCTCCGGCTCGGGAACGGCACCGGCCGGCGGCATCAGCCGCACCCCCGTCACGTTGCCACTGATCCAATAAAAGGTCGAGTACGCCCCGCCGTTGTTCTGATAGTGGACGAAACGCGCAATGCCGACCGGGTTCTGGCTGACGAACGGATCCGCCAGATACGCGCTGTTGGCGGCGTAGGAGGTGACGTTGACGAGGCCGGCCCAGTAGAAATTGTAGCCGATGCCGCCGTCGTGTTGGATGGCGATCTGGCCGGCGCTCGGCCCGCCCGTCCGCTCCACTCGGTTGTTGTAGAACTCGTTGGGGCCCACCGTCCAGCCGTCCGTGACGCCATTGATCGTCAATGCCCACGAACGGATCGGCGAGATCGAATAACCGATGCCCTGAAGGTAGCTCGCCGTGGGCGATTCGAATTTGGCCCCGATGCTGGTGTCGTACGTGACGTCGTAGCTGTAGGCGTAGGTTTGCGCCAGCGGCCCATCGGGGATGCCGAACGGGTCCACCGATTGACCAGGCATGACGTAATTGATGTCGCCCGTGAAGCGGAACGTGACCAGCGCGGCATCGGCCGCAACAGGCAGCGAGCCGCCGGCAAGCGTAAGCGCGAGCGCAAATACAAGACGCATTAAGATATCCCCCGTAATCTTGTTAATTCCATATCGCGTGCAAATACAAGGAACAAGGGCTTTTTTGGGAAATGTCTCGGCCTGGTACACGGGCCGCCTGGCGCTCTGGAATGCCCGCCCGCTTTCGCGAGCATTGTCGACGGGTATGTCGCCCCGACCTCGATGCCGGACCACGCGGCTCTCCGCGGTTTGGCGAGGCCGCCGTGAAGGCCGTAAACCCCGTGCATGCGACGGACGTCAGCCCGTCGGGACGCGGCGGGCGGGCGGGCGAAACCACGCCAGCCGTGGATCGGGGTTCAGGCCGCGTGGCTGCCGGGTCGTTCCGGCAGCAGGCGGCCGAAGCGGTCGCGCAGGCCCACCTCGGCGAGCGTGGTCTGCTCGTGGATGGCGAGGTGGCGGACGGTGGCGGGATTGAGTTCGCGCTTGAAGGCGAGGCCCACGTGGCCCTGCCGCGCCCAGATCACGCGGGCGGGGATGGTCACGCCGTCGAGCAGTTCGATCTCGAGGTCGTCGCCGGTCGAGGCGAACAACCCCTCGTCGGCGATCATGCAGCCGAGGCGGGAGATGTTGCGGCAGAGATGTGCGCGGCGTTCGCCCTTCCTGAGCGAATGCACCAGTGTCTCGCTGGCCAAACGTTCCGATTTGCGTCCGTCCATGATCCTCCGTCCCGATCCCGGCGCGGCTCCGCCCCCTGGCAGATCGCGCCCTCCCCGGCCATTCCCCATGCCGAGGAATGAAGGTGCGTTTGAACCATTGCCGAAAATGCCTAAGGAAAGGTGAAAATCCACAGGGTGCAGGAAGACGGGAATGCCGCAGATCGAGGCGAACGGCGTGGCGCTGGAATACGAGGACCACGGCGATCCGGCCGCGCCGCCGATGCTGCTGGTGATGGGCCTCGGCGCGCAGCTGACGCTGTGGCCGATCGAGCTGGTGGAGGCGCTGGTGGAGTGCGGCTTTCGCGTCATTCGTTACGACAACCGCGATATCGGCCTCAGCCAGAAGATAGAGGGCGCAAAGGCTCCCGGCTTCATCCGCCACATGCTGATGAAGCGCCTCGGCCTCAATCCGCGCGTACCCTACACGCTTGCCGACATGGCGGCGGACGGGGCAGGCCTGCTCGATGCGCTGGGGATCGCGCGCGCGCATGTGGTGGGGGCCAGCATGGGGGGCATGATCGCCCAGCACATCGCCTTCTCGCACCCCGAAAAGGTGCTGAGCCTTACCTCGATCATGTCCACCACCGGCAATCCGAAGCTGCCGCCCGCGCAGAAGACCGCGATCACCGCGCTGACGAAGCGCCCGGCGAGCATGGACGAGGAGGTGCTGGTGGCGCATGCGATGACTGTCGGCCGCACCATCGGCTCCCCCGCGATGATCGACGAGGAGCGGCTGCGCGCCAGCGCCACGCTCAACGTCCGCCGCTCGGTCTATCCCGCCGGGATGCCGCGCCAGCTCGCGGCGATCATCGCCGACGGCTGCCGGCGCGAGCGGCTGGCAGGCGTACGGGCACCCACGCTGGTGATCCACGGCGAGGCGGACCCGCTGGTCCCCCTGGCGGGCGGCGAGGACACCGCCGCGCACATTCCCGGCGCGCGGCTGGAGACCATTGCCGGCATGGGCCACGACCTGCCCCTGGCGCTGGTCGATACCATCGCCGACCTCATCGCCGTCCACGCCCGCGCGGTGACGGCCCCCGAACTAGCCGAGGTTTAGCACACGCCCCAGAAGGATCAGCGCCATCGCGCCCACCAGCGAGGCGAAGAAGCCTGCGCGGTGGAAGCCCGTCCGCCCGCGGCTTACCACCAGCCCCGCGAGCACCGAACCGGCGACACCGAGAGCTATCGTCCACAGCCAGTTCATCGGCACCGGGCCGGGGTAGAAGAAGCGCGCCAGCACCCCGACCAGGAAGCCGGTGATGACGGTCACGATGACATTGATCATGGCATTCTCCCCTCGATTTTCGAGCCATCGGATTGCGCGCTGCGATTCGATCCTTGCAAAGCCGCGCCAGCCGTTTTTGCCCGCAAAAATTTTTTTGCCGGCGGGCTTTTTTGCTTGCCCTTCGCGCAGGTCAAGCTTTTCCGCCGCGTCGCTGCGTATGAGAAGACTAACACACCCGATCCGGTCGCGGAAAAATCATGGTTGATCCGTATTGACCCTCTTGCGCCCGAGTCATCGCTGATTCATCATCTAGTAGTCGGGTGCTGAGGGTGACCCACTAGACCTAGCGATTTCGCGTGCTCGACCCCATATGGGTCGGGTCCCGTTCGAGCGCCGGTCTGTGGGGAAAAGCGGGAAAAGTTTTCACCCCGATCCGACACGCAGATGCTAGGCGGGAGCATGCCCGCCGAATCGAACACAAGCGGAACATTCGGGTTCGCGCTATAACGGGGACGGCGGGGCAGATGATGGATTTCAGAAGCGGGGACGATGCGGCGATGGAACTCGAGCTGGACGGCGCGACCCAGCCACAGGACACACCGGCCAAGGCGATTGCGATGACGAACGAGGATAAGGGCAGCGACACGCTGGCGGACGCCACCGCCACCGCCATGGCGGAGGCCGGGAAAGCGATGGCAAGCGCCGCGAAAAAGGCCGCCGACACCGACAGCAAGAAGGTCATGGACCGGCGCTTCGCCGTCGTCACCGATCCGGCGCGCGATGCGCTGCTGACCGAATTCGGCAAGGAAACGCTGACCGACCGCTACTTGCTGCCCGGCGAAAGCTACCAGGACCTGTTCGCCCGCGTCGCGGACGCCTATGCCGACGATCAGGACCACGCCCAGCGGCTTTACGACTACGTCTCGAAGCTGTGGTTCATGCCGGCGACCCCGGTGCTGTCGAACGGCGGCACCAATCGCGGCCTGCCGATCTCGTGCTACCTGAACTCGGTTTCCGACAGCCTCGACGGGATCGTCAATACCTGGAACGAGAACGTCTGGCTGGCCTCCAAGGGCGGCGGCATCGGCACCTACTGGGGTAATGTCCGCGGCATCGGGGAGCCGGTCGGCCTCAACGGCAAGACCAGCGGCATCATCCCCTTCGTCCGGGTGATGGACTCGCTCACGCTGGCGATCAGCCAGGGCTCGCTGCGGCGCGGCTCGGCGGCCTGCTACCTCGACATCTCGCACCCCGAGATCGAGGAGTTCCTCGAGATCCGCAAACCCAGCGGCGATTTCAACCGCAAGGCGCTGAACCTGCACCACGGCGTGCTGGTCACCGACGCCTTCATGGAAGCGGTCCGCGCCGGCGGCGAATTCGACCTCGTCTCCCCGCGTGACGGCTCGGTTCGCAAGACGGTGGACGCGCGCAGCCTGTTCCAGAAGCTGGTCGAGACGCGCCTTGCCACCGGCGAGCCCTATATCGTCTTCTCCGACACCGTGAACCGGATGATGCCCAAGCATCACCGCGAGCTGGGCCTCAAGGTCTCGACCTCGAACCTGTGTGCCGAGATCACGCTGCCCACCGGCATCGACCACCTCGGCAACGACCGCACCGCGGTGTGCTGCCTCAGCTCGCTCAACCTCGAAAAGTGGGACGAGTGGCAGGACGACAAGCGCTTCATCGAGGACGTGATGCGCTTCCTCGACAACGTCCTCCAGGACTACATTGACCGCGCGCCGGACGAGATGGCCCGTGCCAAGTATTCCGCCATGCGCGAGCGCAGCGTCGGCATGGGCGTCATGGGCTTCCACTCCTTCCTCCAGATGAAGGGCATCGGTTTCGAAAGCCCGATGGCGAAGGTCTGGAACCTGAAGATGTTCAAGCACATCAGCGCCAAGGCCGAAGAAGCATCGCTGCTGCTGGCGCAGGAACGCGGCCCCTGCCCCGACGCTGCCGAAATGGGCGCGATGGAGCGGTTCAGCTGCAAGATGGCGATCGCGCCGACCGCATCGATCAGCATCATCTGCGGCGGCACCAGCGCCTGCATCGAGCCGATCCCGGCGAACATCTACACCCACAAGACGCTGTCGGGCAGCTTCATCGTGAAGAACCCGTACCTGGAGAAGCTGCTCGAGAAGAAGAGCAAGAACTCCACCAATGTCTGGAACTCGATTCTCGAGAAGGGCGGCAGCGTCCAGCACCTCGACTTCCTGACACCGGAGGAGAAGGCGGTCTACAAGACCTCGTTCGAGATCGACCAGCGCTGGCTGCTCGAATTCGCAGGCGACCGTGCGCCCTTCATCGACCAGGCGCAGAGCCTCAACCTTTTCATCCCCGCCGATGTCGACAAATGGGACCTGATGATGCTGCACTTCCAGGCGTGGGAGAAGGGCATCAAGTCGCTCTACTACCTGCGCTCGAAGAGCGTGCAGCGCGCCGGTTTCGCGGGCGGGGTGGAGGCGGACAACACTGCCGACGCGCCGAAGATCGAACTCAGCGCGGGCGACCAAACCGATTACGAGGAATGTCTGGCCTGCCAATAGCGCGACCACTCGCCGACCAGCTGCCAAGACAACGACCGGCGATCCTTCGAGACCACCGGTCTTTCTCTTTCAGCTTGGCGAGTATCGCTTACGCGTCGCCCTCCTCCTCGAACATCACCGCATTCGCGGCGGTGGCGCTGAGGCGGACCTGGTCGCCCTCCACATCGGCGATGAGACCGGTCGAGATATAGTGATGGTGGCCCTCATGTTCGCCGGTCGCGCCTTCGATCTGGGCGCTCGAATCCTTCTTGGTGAGCTTGATGCGGTCCCCCTCGATCCCGTCGACAGTGCCGACATGGACGCCGTCGGCGCCGATGACTTCCATGTGCTCGCGGATCTGGCTGGTATCGGTCATTTCTCGTCTCCTTCCCCTTTCCAACGCGTGAGGCCCGCCGGGTTCCGGAAAGAAACGAGAAACCACGCCCGTGGCGTCACGGGCGGGGCGTCGATCGCTGATAGGAGCGAGTGTCAGGCCGTTTCGACGAGGCCCGGTGGCACCCCGCCGTTCGCGAGACCGGCGGGAGTGTTTTCGATAGCAGGTCTCGGCGAGACGCGACGGCCACGGATTAGGACTTGCACGATCCGCCCGGCGCGATAATTGCGAGTGAAACGCAATTGCAGAAAGTTTCTCGTGAGAAAGTGGCATCGCTGGCTGTCGATCCTGTTCGGCGCCTTCATCCTGTTCATCGCGGTCACGGGCCTCTTGAGCCAGTGGGCGGTGCTCTGGCCGCAGGCCGAGCCGACCGCGGCCGAGCTTGCCGCGCAGCAGCCCCCGCCCGGCTTCGTCTGCCCGGAAGGCTGGCGCTGCCGCGCGCCCGCGCCCGAAAGCGGCCCGCGCGCCTGGACAAGCTTCTTCCACCACCTCCACTCCGGCGAGGAGTTCGGGCCGATCGGCACCGCGCTCTCGGTCGTCTCAGGCCTGGCGCTGGTGTTCTTCGCGGTCTCGGGCCTGTGGCTATACATCCGCATGTGGCGCGAACGCACCCGCCGCGGCGCACAGAGCCGCTGGTTCTGGAAGTAAGGCCGTTGTCCAATCCTCAAGCAGCGCAGCGGTTGGATTGGACAACAAACAAAGACGCCCCGCCTTTTTACGGGCGGGGCGCCGGGGATTGCGGTACTGGCCCGCAAAAAAGGGGAAATCGGACCAGTCCGTTTTGCCCCTGAACCGTCAGGCCGGTCGGTAAGCCGTCTGGGCGACGGCTTGCGACCGTCAGCACCATTAACCACGTGCACCTCGCCGTGTTCCCGACTTGCTGCACCCTGCGCGCAATTCGCCGTCGTCCACCGATTATCCCCGCCGAATCGACCCGGAAATGCTTCGGATTTCGGCTTCGATGTCCTATATGGGGTGTTCGCCCGAACGCCGGAGAACACCAGATGTCGTTGTTGGAAGCCCGCAAGACCTACAAGCCCTTCGAATACCCCTGGGCCTATGAGTTTTGGAAGCGGCAGCAGCAGATTCACTGGATGCCGGAAGAAGTGCCGCTGGGCGAAGATTGCCGCGACTGGGCGCAGAAGATCAGTGAGCACGAGCGCAACCTGCTCACGCAGATATTCCGCTTCTTCACCCAGGCCGATGTCGAGGTGCAGAACTGCTACCACGAACATTACGGCCGCGTGTTCAAGCCGACCGAGATCAAGATGATGCTCGCCGCCTTCTCAAACATGGAGACGGTCCACATCGCCGCCTATTCGCACCTGCTCGACACCATCGGGATGCCGGAGCAGGAATACAGCGCTTTCCTCGAATACGAGGAGATGAAGGACAAGCACGATTACCTGCAGCAGTTCGGCGTGGACACCGACGAGGACATCGCCCGCACGCTCGCCGTGTTCGGCGGCTTCACCGAAGGGATGCAGCTGTTCGCCAGCTTCGCGATGCTGATGAACTTCCCGCGCTTCAACAAGATGAAGGGCATGGGCCAGATCGTCAGCTGGTCGGTCCGCGACGAGAGCCTGCACTGCGAAGGCATCGTCCGCCTGTTCCACGAATTCGTACGCGAGCGCGACTGCTTCACCAAGGCGGTGAAGGAGGACATCGTCGACATCTGCCAGAAGAGCGTGCGGCTGGAGGACAACTTCATCGACCTCGCCTTCGAAATGGGCCCGGTGAGCGGGATGACCGCGAAGGAGATCAAGCGCTACATCCGCTACATCGCCGACTGGCGGCTGGGCCAGCTCGGCCTCCAGCCGATCTACATGATCGAGGACCACCCCCTGCCATGGCTCGCCCCGCTGCTGAACGGGGTGGAACACGCCAACTTCTTCGAGACGCGCGCGACCGAATATTCGAAGGGCGCGACGCGCGGCAACTGGAACGACGTCTGGTCGAGCTTCGACAAGCGCCAGGGCGCGAAGGCGAAGGCGGAAGCGGCGAACGAGGCGGGCGCGGATGGCGCCGAGGTCGAGGGGCCGGGGTTGTTTGATGGCGGTGCGGGCGCGGGGAGCGTGGCGGCGGAGTAGGGCGGCGAGAACGGACGTCTATCGTGCCTACTCTCCTGCGCGTCGAAGGCTTTCGCTTCTATTTCTACAGTCACGAGCCGAATGAACCGCCGCACGTCCACGTCGACAAGGGCGGCGCCTCGGCGAAAATCTGGCTGGACGACATCGCCGTCGCGCGCAACATCGGCTACAGGGCTCGTGATCTCACCCGTGTGCTGGCCATCGTGCAAGAGAACCGGGCAATGATGCTGGAGAGCTGGAATGGGTATTTTGGCGGCAATGGCCGATGAGCGCGTGTCCGACGTGCGGTTCGACGATCACACCATCATCGTCGATCTAATGGATGGCCGCACGATATCCGTTCCCTTGGCCTACTACCCGCGCCTGTTGCGTGCCGCTCCCGAGCAACGCGCAGGCTGGGAAATCGCCGGAGGTGGATATGGCATCCACTGGCCCGAACTCGACGAGGACCTGAGCACCGAAGGCCTCCTGCGGGGCATCCCCGCCCCCGGCTGGGACCGCGCCGCATGAGAGCGGGGATATCGATGCGAGCTGCCGGCGGCAACTGGAACGACGTCTGGTCGAGTTTCGACAAGCGCCAGGGCGCAAAGGCGAAGGGGCTGGCGGACGAGGCAGGCGCGGAGAGCGCCAAGGTCGAGGGGCCGCGGTTGTCTGACGCTGGCTCGGCAGGTGCGGGGAGCGTGGAGGCGGAGTGATTGCCTTGTCCCACGCCAAAACCGTTCTCGATATGAGCGCGGCCGCGAGAGCCTATGAGCGCCGGAGTTCCGATCCCTTACCTGCCAGCCGATAGCTTCCGCGATCGTCCAAGAACTCGATTATGCCGCGATCCCGCAATTGCTGTAGCTCGCGGCTAAGTGTCATTTCCGGAGTTTTGCCCGTCGAGCCCGTCTCTTCGACAATTCGCGGCAATTGCGTTTCAATTAGGTCAGCGCGCGTAAACTCGTTTGAGCCGATGGTGGCGCAAAGCCTGCGCACGGCATCTTCCACCGAAACGGACCAGTCTGTTGCCGACATGGCTGAACATTCCTTCCAGTTGTCCTACATTAAATGCGTGTCGAACGAACCCCAAGCGCGAGCTCGTGTCCAGATGCTTTGCGGCATATGCGGCTCAACCAACGTCTCGCGCGACGCGTGGGGCGAGTGGGATGTCGCGGCGCAAGAGTGGTTGCTGCGGACAGTGTTCGACTATGCCCATTGCCACAGTTGCGATGCCGAGACACGGCTCGTTGAGGCACAGCTAAAAGACTAGCACCACTCCCGCCGATACCCGCGCCATTCCTCTGCCAGCCCCTCGCGCACCAGCGCGGCGCCCACGCTCTCGCCGCCGCGGGTCACCACGAACAGCGCGCGGCCGTATTTGTCCTCGGCCCGGTCCACGGGTTCCAAGGTAAAGGGGCCGGCGTTCAGGAGCTGGGTGAGGCGCGCGGTGGCGCGGGCGCCCAGCTCCGCTTCATAAGCGCAATCCGGTTCGCTCGTCTCGGGCGTGTTGATATCCGCCACGCGGATCTTGCGGCCCCGATACCAGAAGGTGTCGCCGTCGATCGCGCAGGCATCGCGGCTTGCGAACATCCCGCACTTGCCGAAGTGCGCGCTCTCCCGGTCGTTCGGGCCGCTGGTCATCGGCGCGGCGATCACCCCAGTATCCTGCCCGGTGAATGCAAATACTCCGACGAAGGCCATTAGCGGCAAGGCCCACAGGATCGGCCCCGTCTCCCGCGCAGCGCGCCACCAACCACCCCCGACGCTGCCCTTGCGAGGCGCACGGCGGGGCACGCCATAATCCGCGGCGCGGGTCCATCGCCTCGATCGGCGAAAGGAGACGATCTCGCCCATGACCACATTTTGCAGCACCACTGGTCAACGAAATATGAAGGCCCCAAGCGAATCAAACTTTCCTATATGGTTCTTTTTGTGTTGAAATAGTGCCATGAGCACACATCACGATTCCCGCCCCCGCCCCAGCAGGTGTCGCCGCATCCCGGCGTTCCACCCCGTCCCCTGCGCCCCGCGCAAGGACGGGTGGACGCCCGAGCGGCAGGCGCAGTTCATCGGCTGCCTGGCGGAAATGCGCTGCGTCCGCGCGGCCGCCGCCCGCGTCGGCATGGGGCGGGAGAGCGCCTATCGGCTGCGCAAACGCCCCGGCGCGGCGGGGTTCGCGGCGGCGTGGGACGCGGCGCTGGGGAAGCCGCACACCGCCGTCGATCTCGCATCCTCGAAAGCCACACAGCTGCCGCCCGGATACCGCTTCCGGCACAGGCGCCTGCAGGTGGTGCTCTATCGCGGGAAGTTCATCGCAATACGCCACAAACCCGACGATTCCGCGCTTCTCCGGCATCTCGCTCGGCTCCACCGCGCAGTCGAGAGCGCCATCCACGAGGGGCGATAGGGATAATGGCTGCCTGTCTCAGAAACCGAAAGGGTGGTCCACCGAAGACCACACACGGTGCATCGGGCAATCCGGGAACCTTCCCCGCCACTCGTGCGCTCGGTTGTCGTCACACCGACCAAGGGACGCTTATCATGCACAATGACGATTATGCCCGCACCGGCACTGCCGGAACGACCACCGCCGACGATACCACCGCGCTCAACACGCTGATCGCCACGCTCATCGACTCGGTGAACGGCTATCAGAAGGCCGCCGCCGATACCGAAAACAGCCGCTATGCCGAGATGTTCAATGCTCGCGCGCAGGAACGTCAGGCAGCGGTTGCCAAGCTGCAGGCCGCGGTCGCGCGCCTCGGCGGCAATCCCGAGGATGACGGCACCACCACCGGCGCAATCCATCGCGGCTGGATCAACCTCAAGGAAGCGGTGCTCGGCCGCGATGACGAGGCGATCGTGAACGCGGTCGAGAGCGGCGAGGATTATCTGAAGGAAAAGTTCGAGACGATCCTCGAGCACAAGGACCTGCCCGCCGAAGCCCGCGCCGCCGTCGACGAGGCGTGGCAGTCGGTCAGGGCCGGCCACGACCAGATGAGCCAGCTCAAGCACGCCATCAACTGATCGCTGGCATCACTACCAGGATAGGGCGGCTTTCCGGTGACCGGGGCCGCCCTTTTTTGTATTGGCGTCGGGGTGACTGCGAGCCATCGCGACGCCGCGAAAGCCTCCCGCCGCCTTCACCCCTTCTTCACCGCCTTGCGGCTATGGTGCGGCCATGTTGGCGAAATACCAGGGAGTGTTCCGCAGCCGCTGGAAGGCGCTGTGGTGGGCGGCGGGGATCTGCACCACCGCCTATTGCACCGTGCCCTCGCCCGACGGAAAAGCCGACCCGGCGACGGAGGCGGTGGTGGCGACGGTCGGCTCGGTCCTGCCGGCCGGGACAACGCGCCAGCTCTCGCCCGAGGAAGAGGCCGCAATGCGCGCGGTGGTCGGGGGAGACGGAGGGATGCAAGACGCGGCGTCGGCCCTGCCCGGAGCGTCGCCGAGCGCGGAGCCCAGCCACCACGTCAATCCGTGGGCGCTGCCCGGCAAGGGCTGAATCGCCGCTTTCCACGCTGTCCCGGCGCCGCTAACGCGCGGGGCCATGAGCGAACGCGACGACATGACCGCGATCCGCGGCAAGGCGGAGACCCTGATCGAGGCGCTGCCCTATCTGCAGCGCTACGCCGGGCGCACCTTCGTGGTGAAATACGGCGGCCACGCGATGGGCGACGAGACCGCGGCGATGGAATTCGCCAGCGACGTGGTGCTGCTGAAGGCGGTCGGAATCAACCCGGTCGTGGTCCACGGCGGCGGCCCGCAGATCGGCGCCATGCTGAAGAAGCTGGGGGTGGAGAGCACCTTCGTCGACGGGCTGCGCGTCACCGACAAGGCCACTGCCGAGGTCGCCGAGATGGTCCTGTCGGGCGCGATCAACAAGCAGCTCGTCGGCTGGATCGCCCGCGCGGGCGGGCGGGCGCTCGGCATCAGCGGCAAGGACGGCGGGCTTGTCACCGCGACCAAGCTCACCCGCACGCGCAAGGATCCGGGCAGCTTGATCGAGCAGGCGCTCGACCTCGGCTTCGTGGGCGAGCCGACCCATGTCGACACCCGGATGATCGACACCGCCGTCGCCGCCGGGATGATCCCGGTCGTCGCCCCGATCGGTGCGGGCGAGGACGGGCACACCTACAACATCAACGCCGACACGATGGCGGGCGCGCTGGCGGGCGCGCTGGGCGCGGCACGGCTTCTGCTGCTGACCGACGTGCCCGGGGTGATGGACAAGCAGGGCGAGCTCCTCACCGACCTCACCCCCAGCGCCATCGCCGGATTGCAGGCCGATGGCACCATCACCGGCGGCATGATCCCCAAGCTCGAGACCTGCGTCGCCGCAGTGGAGGCCGGGTGCGAGGCCGCGGTGGTGCTCGACGGGCGGGTTCCCCATGCGATGCTGCTCGAATTCTTCACCGCGCGCGGTGCCGGCACGCTGATCCGCGCGGATAGGGCGTCCGGCGATTGAGGCTGGCCCCCGCGCGGTCCGCCGATTAAACCGCAGGCGCAACAAGACGGGAAGCACGATGCAGGCGTTTCACATCCTCTACGAGATCATCGCGATGATCACCAATGTGCTGGTCATGCTGATCATCATCCAGTTCATCATCGGGCTGCTGTTCGCCTTCAACGTGATCGACCGGTCGAACCAGTTCCTGATGAGCTTCTACGATGCGATCAACCGCCTGCTCGAACCGATCTTCCGCCCGATCCGCAGAATCCTGCCCAACACCGGCGCGATCGATTTCTCCCCGCTGGTTGTGGTGATCCTCCTCAACATCGTGCTGATCGTGCTGAACGGGATCATGGTCGCCTGATGACCGCCGATGTGATCGACGGAAAGGCCTTCGCGGCGACCCTGCGCGCGCGCGTGGGCACAGAGGCGCGGCGCTTCGAGGCGGACTCGGGCCGCAAGGCGGGCCTCGCCGTCGTGCTGGTGGGCGAAGACCCGGCGAGCCAGGTCTATGTCCGTTCGAAGCACAAGGCGACCGTAGAGGCCGGCATGGCGAGCTTCGAGCATCGCCTGCCCGCCGACGCCGCCGAGGCCGAGCTGCTGGCGCTGGTGGCGCAGCTCAACGCCGATCCTTCGGTGGACGGCATCCTCGTCCAGCTTCCCCTGCCACCCCACATGGACGAGGCGAAGGTCATCGCCGCGATCGATCCCGACAAGGACGTGGATGGCTTCCATGTCGTCAACGTCGGACGCCTCGCGACCGGGCTGCACGGTTTCGTCCCCTGCACCCCCCTGGGTTGCCTGATGCTGCTGAAGGAGCGTCTCGGTGACTTGTCAGGCCTGGAGGCGGTCGTGATCGGTCGCTCCAACATCGTCGGCAAGCCGATGGCGCAGCTGTTGCTGCAGGAGAGTTGCACCGTCACCATCGCTCACAGCCGTACGCGCAACCTGCCGGAAATGGTGCGCCGCGCCGATATCGTCGTTGCCGCGGTCGGCCGGCCCGAGATGGTGAAGGCGGACTGGATCAAGCCCGGCGCAACCGTGATCGACGTCGGCATCAACCGCCTGCCGCCCACCGGTGATGAGTCGAAAGGGCGACTGGTCGGCGACGTTGCCTATGACGAGGTGCGCGACGTCGCGGGCGCCATCACCCCGGTCCCCGGTGGCGTCGGTCCGATGACCATCGCCGTCCTGCTCCGCAACGCCGTGGTCGCCGCCTACCGCAACGCAGGGCTCGATCTGCCGAAGGACCGCCTGTGAAACACGCGACCGCCTGCCTCGCCCTGCTCGCCCTCGCCGGTTGCGCCTCCGCGAACGGCCCGCGCCCCGGCGATCCGCAGCGCTTCATCGGGACCGAGGCGGTGCCGAGCACGGTGATCGCCACCGAACTCGCCTTCGCCCGCGAGGCGCGCGAGAAGGGACAATGGACCGCCTTCCGCCGCTTCGCCACCGACGATGCGCTGTGGCCCGGCCCGAATTGGGAGAATGTGCATGCCGCGCTCAAGGGGCAGGCCGATCCCGCCCAGCCGATCCTGTGGGAGCCCGACCGCGTGGTGCTGAGCTGCGATGGCAGCTATGCGCTCTCGACCGGCCCCGCGACCTATCCCTCGGGCCGCACAGGCCGCTTCGCGACGATCTGGCAGCGGCAGGCGAATGGCGACTATCGTCTGGTGCTCGACCAGGGGTTCGAACTCGACGACGAATATGCGAAACCCGAGATGATCGCCGCCGAGGTCGCCGATTGCCCCTCTGGCAAGCGCCCCATGCCGCACCGTACCGCCCGCCGCGGCCTAGCCTGGCAGGCGGAAAAGTCGGATGACGGCACGCTGGTCTGGGCCACTACCTTGCGCCCCGATTGCAGCCGCGAGCTGGTCGTTAATGCGAAGCGCGGTGACACGATGGCCGAGGTGTTCCGCCGCAGCTCCGCCCCGCCGCCCGCACCTCCGGGGCAGGGTCCGCAGGCAGTCTGCGAATGAGCGCGGCGCTCGTCGAACTGTTCGTATCGGCCTTCATTACGCTGTTCGTGGTGATCGACCCGCCCGGGTGCGCGCCGATCTATGCCGGGCTGACCAAGGGCGCGACGCAGGCCCAGCGCCGCAACATGGCGATCCGCGCCACGGTAATCGCGGGAGCGATCCTGGTGATCTTTGGCCTGTTCGGCGAGAATCTGCTAAACGCGCTCCACATCGAACTCGACAGCTTCCGCATCGCCGGCGGGCTGATGTTGTTCCTGATCGCCATCGACATGGTGTTCGAGAAGCGCACCGAACGCCGCGAGGAGCGCGCCGAGAAACTCGCCGCGACGCCGGAAGTGGAGGACGTCTCGGTTTTCCCCATGGCGATGCCGATGCTGGCGGGGCCCGGCGCGCTCGCCTCGATCATGCTGCTCGCCGCCAAGGCGCAGGGGCTGGCGGGCACGCTGACCGTCCTCGCGGCGCTCGCCGCGGTGATGGTCCTGACCCTCGCCGCCCTGGTCGCGGCGGGCCCGCTGATGCGCATTTTTGGCGACCGGGTGGAAGCGGTCATCACCCGCCTGCTCGGCGTGATCCTCGCCGCGCTGGCCGCGCAATACGTCATCGACGGGTTGAAGAACGCGTTTCTGCTCTGAAATCCTCGGCGCGGTTCCTCCGTTGCGCTGCGGACGCCTGCGGGCGGGCGGTCGCCATTGCGGGCCTGTTCCGGCCCGAAGACAGGAACGAGCCGTTTTGAGCGCTACTGCAGCGTAACCCGCCCGCCGTCGTCATCATTGCGCAAGGCGAAGAACTGCATGAGTTGGATCAGCAGCTCGCATCGCTGCGACAAGCTCGTCGCCTCGAGCAGCGCCTGTTTCGCGGCATTGTCGAAGGGGGCGATCTGGGACACGCCGTTGATGAGCGTCTGGTCATCGAGCCGCGAGACCGAGTCCCAGTCGACGCTGTAGCCCTGCGCATCCGCGAAAGCGCGGGCTTCCTGCTCGAAGGCGGCGCGCTCGATAGCGGCGAGCGCCTCGATGTCGTCGTCCTCGATCGCCTCGGCCTCGACCTGCCGAAACGGGGTCGAGACGTCGAGCTCGCGCAGCACGCGGAACCGCGTCTCTCCCTCCAGGATCAGGTTGTAGCGCCCGTCCTCATGCGCCTCGACCTCGCCGATGCGGCCGACGCAACCTACGGCATAAAGCGGCGCATCCTCGCCTGGGCGTTGCGGCTGGATCATCGCGATACGCCGGTCGCGGGCAAGCGCATCGCTGGCGAGCGCACGATAGCGCGGCTCGAAGATGTGCAGCGGCAGCGCGAGGCCGGGAAACAGGATCGCGCCCGGAAGCGGAAAGATCGAGAGCCGCACGGCCTATCCGAACAGCAGGCGTGAGAGGCGGCGTCGGGTGGCGACGACCCAGGCGTCCTCCAGCCCGACCGCCTCGAAAATCTGGAGCAGCTTGGCCCGCGCCGCGCCCTCGTTCCATTCGCGGTCCGCCTCGATCATCGCCAGCAGTTCGTTGGCGGCAGCATCGCGCTCGCCCGCGGCGAAGGCGGCTTCGGCGTAGGCGAGGCGGGCGTCCATGTCGGCGGGTTCGGCGGCGGCCTTGTCGCGCAGCGCGGCAAGCTCGCCATCTTCCGGCTTGTCGGCCAGCAGGTCGAGGCCCGCGCGCGCCTGCGCAAGCTGCGGGTCGCCGGCGATCGATTCGACGGCCTCTGCCGCCGCCAGCGCCGCGCGGGCTTCCTCGATCCGGCCGGATTGCGTCAGCGCCCGCACCAGCCCGCCGTGCGCCGCCGCGTTCTCGGGCGCCATCTCCACGACCTGCCCGTAAATCCCCGCCGCGCGGTCCGCATCGCCCTCGGCCAGGATCTCGTCCGCCATGGCGATGAACTGGGCGATCTCGGCCTTGGCCTCGCCCACCGCGCCGCCGACCGGAAGCTGGGCGAGCAGCTGGTCGAGCACCTGCTTCAACTGGCTTTCGCTACGGGCACTGGTGAGGTCCGCCACCGGCTGGCCCTGGAACATCGCATAGACCGTAGGGATGGAGCGCACCTGGAACTGGCTGGCGATGAACTGCTCCTCGTCCACGTTCACCTTGGCCAGCACCACGCCCTTGTCGGCATAGTCGGCGGCGACCTTTTCCAGCACCGGGGTGAGCGCCTTGCACGGGCCGCACCATTCGGCCCAGAAGTCGAGGATCACCACGCTCGTCATCGAGGGTTCGACAACGTTCTTGCGGAACCGGTCGACGGCTTTCTGTTCGTCGAGATTGAGACCGAGGCTCGCCACGATGCGCCTGTCCTTGTTGTTGGCTGTCGGCCCCATGTGGGCGCGCGGGGGACGCTTGTGAAGGGCAATCAAAGGCGCGAGCAGCAAGGCACATTGGGGCTTGCGAAGCCAAAATGCCGCTGCTAATCGCGCGCCTCCCAGCCGGACCCCTCGCCACAGCGGCGGTCCCGGCAACGCCAGAGCGGGCGTAGCTCAGGGGTAGAGCACAACCTTGCCAAGGTTGGGGTCGAGGGTTCGAATCCCTTCGCCCGCTCCAATTTTCTCGCTTGGAATAAATGGGTTAGCTGAGCGCTGCCCGTTTAAAATTTGCTTCCCCGCTGAGATTCCCGTGTCGGGGAAGCAAGGAGGAAGCAAAAAATCACATTTCGCAGGCATGTTGATCGAGTCCATTCGCGCTATCGTACGGCTAACGTTACGCTCAAAGCAACTTCGATCACCAGGCGATGACACGGGATCGGACGTTTCTACCCCTTCGCCTTTTCGAATCCGCAACCAGTCGAGGGCTTGACGAGAACCGCCCGCCAGGCTGCAACGCTCCCGCCGTTTAATTGCGCTTCTGAACATTAACGTAGCCAGCTCCTGTGCAGCACCGACGATGTTCGACCGCTACGCCCACCGCCCCGGCCTTCTCCGCGAAAATTTCGCCGTACGAGTGGGCCGCGTCGAACCTTGCGGTGTAGATAAAGAGAGCCGTGACGAGGCGGCTTGAACGGCGGTGGGATCGGCCACTCGAAAGAAGCGCTTGGGAAGACTGTCAGACGGCCGCGTTGAGGGCGTTCTGCAGTTCGGCGATCGCCTCGACGACCCGGTCGAATGGTGGCGGGTCCCCGAAGATCATGACGCTCATCGCGCGATAATCCTGTCGCAGGTCGTCGATCATCCCCTTCCCGGGACACAGCGCAAATGTCTTAGATCGTGCCGATGCCAGGTCGAAGTCCGGGCGATTGAAGAACATGCGGGCATGCGCAACGCAGTCCTCGCCGAGCGCGCGGTCCGCCAGCGCCTCCTGGCCAGTCCTGGACTCGAGCAGGCGAAAGAGATCGTAGTAGTGGCGCGATATACGCTGGCCGTTGCCCCGCAGTTGCCCCCTGATCTCATACCACCGCCGCAGTCCGTGAAGGATGACCACCTTGTCCCAGAATGTGCGTTCGGCATCGACGACGGTAATGTTCGCCACGGCGAGGTCGCTGTCCGGAACATCGGCGTCGACATAGGGCGTGACAGTTCGCAGCGAATGCGGATCGAGCGCCGATTTGGCACCGGATTCGATCTTCACCGACTTCACGATATAAGGATCGCTCGGAGTCGCACTCGGATAGACCAGCAGCAGCGTCTGCCGGTCGTGCGGATCGGCCTTCACCTGCAGGCCGTCCGGTTCGATTCCGGCGCGCGCGCACGTCTCGGCGCAGATCTCGGCAAGGCGCGCCGCCATTTCCCCATTGATGAAGGTCTCGCAGGCGTCCCGGATCGCATCGAGTGCGGTCGAGCGCTTCTTGCCACTCAGTTCCGCCAGTTCTTCGATCGAGGCCGGATGGCCCAAATCGTCGCGGAAGACGGTCACATCGATGTCTTCCGAGAAGCGCTCGATCAGGCCGAAAGCCTTCGACAGCGACGTGCCTCCCTTGAACAGCAGCCTCGGGCCTTCGGGCATGCCGTTGAACAGGGCATCCAGCGTCCAGCAGACCCACAGATCCTTCTCGACGTTCTGGGGTGTGGTGCCGATCCGTTGCGCGGTCGCGGCGAACAGCCCGCGGCGCGTTTCGGCATCGGCGCGCAGGATCTCGTCGAAGGCCGCATTCATCGGTTGGTAGCCTCCTCGCCGAGGAGCGGTCGCAGCACATCCTGCATCCAGGCGGGTAGCGTACCGAGACCATCGGCGAGATCGGCGCGCAGCTCGTCGCCGTGCCGGGGATCCGCGAGAATATCCGCCAGTCGCTTCTGCCATAGGTCGGTCTCGTCGCCCGACATCGTATCGCGCAGCCAGTGCAGCGCCTGGACGATCCGCATCGCCGGCCGCCCTGCCCAGTAGAGTTTGCTGGCTGCAGTCTGTTTGAAGACGATGGCGAGGTTGCCGAGCCGGATAGACTTCGGCCTGGCCTCGCTATGGACGACGATCTTTGCCGGCACGGCATTGGTGAAACCGAGATCGTTGGCGGCGGTCATGCCGTCGACCAGGACGCGGATCTGGTCGCGACGCGCCACGGCCTCGACAATGGCGCGCGGGTCGGGCGGGCTGGCCTTGCGGGTCAGGCGGTTGACGCCCGGTCTGTCGTACAGCCCGCGGTCGATCCGGCGCAGGTCATGCGCGGTTACGAGGCGCTGAAGAGTCTTGTCGATCGCATCGCGGCTGGCGAGGTCGAGAAAGTCGGCCGGCGTCCAGACGGCACTTTTCGGTCCTCGATTCATCCGGTCGAGAATTTGCGTTCTGAGAGGAGGCGGCTCATCGATCATGTCCGAAATATGTAGCAGGATTTCGGACACTGTCGATTCGAAGTCTGTCCGAAATATGTAGCACGATTTCGGACATGCGATCTTGTAATCAAAAATCGCGTCACATCAGCGAAGCCGCTTGAATTCCCAGAGATGCGCGTAAAGCTGCGCCAGCTCGCGGGCCTGTTCCGGCGGGAACCCTGCCCGCTCGAGCTCATCGCGCAGGATGTGCCCCGGTATCTCCTGGCGGCCTTCACGCACGAGCGCGTAGAACCGATGCCAGTCGAAGGGGTGGAGCGAACGCGTGTTGGCCAGGGTGACGAAGCGATGGAGCAGGGTCCTCGTTCGCTGCGAGAGCTTGAACGGCCTGCCTTCGCGGACGCCGATACGCAGGCGATGCCGCGTCCCGAACGACCGGTTGTAGCGCTTGAGCAATGTCCCGACGAGATCGTGCGCGGCCTCTTCATATGCCGCACGGGCCGGCGGCTCGGGCGACCACCGCTGCGCGCGCAGCTCGACCCGGACGCGGTCAGACTTTTCCTCGCGCACGATCAGCTGGAAACCGTGATCCCGATGCGGGCTGGCGGTCGTCAGCCGGAAGTTGCCGATCTCCATGCGCGTGCCGCCCGCACTGTCGTCGACATGCTCGATGGTGAACCGGCCCGTCTCCCTGCCGATCGCAATCATGCGTTCGAGGAACAGCGGTGGCGCGGTCGAAACCCTGATATCGATCGCTGGGAGAGCTTCGGCCACCGCCGGGTGATAGCTTCGCGCGCGCCGCGTGTCGTCGCATCATCGCGGTCGCGCGGTAATTTAGCGATGTTCCACATGCCCGCATCGGTCGGCAGCCCTGGACGATCGGCCAGAGGTCCCGTTCTCCGGCCGGAGCTCAACCGGCGAACCCTGGGAGCGATTCGCCTTTTCGTGCGACGCTCCCTCGGGCAACGACCCGAGGAGGGGACAAGGACTGCACCGAAGCAGAGATCGAACGGGCGAACGCGGCGCTTGCACGTGCCGTGCGCAAGGGCAGGCCGCCGCGAATGGCCATTGCCGCGGGCGAGGGCATGAGCCGGCGAGCGCGGATCTTGCGGGTGACGCGCGAGCGGGCCTGGCGCGATCATCTGCCGCGGGCGCGACAGGACCTCAGGAGGGAATCGTCCGACTCGATCGATAGGAAAAAAGGGGGAAGGCCTTCCCCTGAGCCGGGGCCGCCTCGCGTCTCCGGCTACCCCTTCTGCGGGGAGACCCCGCAACGCCCCGGGGGAAGCGGAGCGGGGCTGGTGACGCGCTCGGTCCCGCGCGGCCTGCGGCCGCGCTCCTGCGGGCGCGGCGTTTGCGGGTACCCACCGCGAGGCGGTCGCCTCGCAGCCCGGCAAATGCCGTGGGCTTCGCAAGCCGAACCGACGTCATTTGCGGGTGTCCGCTATCGGAGATGTCGAACGCGGAACCGGACTGTCCACTGACGGCCCAGAATTCTACACCCCTGCGTTTTCCCCCCGGCCAATCGCGGCCGAGGAGACGAACCATGGGATACTCAAGATATGACCCTGCTGTGCAGGCTTCGCGAAGCGTGGAATGCCGGGAAGAACGTGGGCACAAAACGCCCTCTCACACAAAAGCAGATTTGGGCAATCCGCTTCCATCTCGATCGAGAGGGGAGGTTGAGAGACAAGGCCCTGTTCGATCTTGCGATCGATAGCAAATTGCGTGGCTGTGATCTGGTCAAGATCAGGATCGGTGACGTCGTGGCCGGGGCTGAAATCCGAAACCGCGCGACTGTCATTCAGCAAAAGACTAGCCGACCGGTCCAGTTCGAAATCACCGCCGACGTGCGTTCAACTCTGACTGCTTGGCTGGATCGGCGGGGCGGCTCGGTGAGCGAATATCTCTTTCCGAGCCGCGTCGATCATCAAAGTCATATGAGTACTCGCCAATACGCGCGCCTGGTCGACGAGTGGGTGACCGCCATCGGTTTGCGCAAAACCGAGTATGGCACGCACTCGCTGCGTCGGACAAAGGCCGCCATGATCTACCGCGCTACGGGAACATCCGAGCAATTCAGATTTTGCTCGGCCACACGAAAATCGAGAACACCGTCCGCTATCTCGGCGTCGATGTAGAAGACGCCTTGCTACTCGCGGAGCGCACAGAAATCTGACTGAGTGCGCGGTCGGCTGGCAACGCTGGTCGACCGCTTTTGGGTGACGACCATGCCCGTGCGATAGGCTAAAATGGGGTGGAAAATCGGACACCATACGCGCTTCTTTTATGTGGATCGCATTGCGCGATTAAGCGATGCAATGTGCAAAACGCTTGCCTCGATTCCAGAGTTCTCGAGGCTCTTGAGCGCGCCAAAAAGTGCGAAGAATTCCCTGTGCGGCAGCAGGAGCAGGTGCGGCACGGATCGCAAGCGACTCGGCAATCGCTAGCGCAAGGGTGCCTGAGCAGCGATACTGCGAACCGCCAACGCGCCTGGACCGTCTTGTGCGCTATCGCTGAGCGAGGCCACCAAATTACTGGCGCCCGATGACCCCGCCGGGCGACAACAATGATACCGCGTCACGTCACGTCACGTCACGGCTCGATCAAAACCGCATTGCCGAGCGCTAGCAACGAACCGTCCGGACCGCGCAGCTGAATACGAATGATCCGCCGGCCGGCGCGAGCAGGGAAGGTTACACTTTCCACTCCGCCCTCGGCTAGCGGCTGCCGGACCAGCAGGTCGGTACCGTCCACTACCTCCAGGATCGTGCCGACCGGCCCCCTCGCCTCCGCGCTCAGGGAAAGCACCCCGCCGCCGCGCAGCTGGCCGCCCATGGGCGCTTGGATGCGCCCTGCGCGGACAGTATAGTCAAGATGCACGTTACCTTCGCCCGTCAAGTCGATGAATGCCCTACCTTTGCGAACGCCGTCGAGGATCGCCGCCTGACTCAGGTCTCGGGCGAATACCACTGTCGTGGGCACGCCGACCGCGCCGAAGCCCGTCTTGTCGGAATCGTGATTGTCGCTGCCGCCGATCGCGGCGACGGCATGGCCAGCGCGCAGCCCGTCAAGCCAGAAGGGCGTTCCGGCCAGCATTCCCTCAATCCCGAGCGGCGAACCGCCATTGATCGCCTCGACCGCGTCGATCTTGCTCCAGTCGAAGCCTGGCATTGTCCAGCCGCAGCCCATGCAGATTTCGCCCGAAGGCAGCCGGGGATGGTTGACCGAGAGGATCCCGCCCAGAGCATGCACGCGATCGGCGATCTTGCCGAAGCTGTTGTCGATACCCTCGGCCAGGCGAAAATCCACGTCGGAGGTGATGCCGAAGATGTTGAAATGGCCATGGAAGGTCGTCATTTCCCTACCCGGGATCAGCAGCATAGAATCGTAGAAGGGCGTCAGCTCGCGCAACGTGGCCGCCTGGCTCATCGTGTTATGTTCGGTGAGCGCGACAAAGTCGAGCTTGCGCGCGCGCGCGACGTCGAGCGTTCGGTAGAGCGGGCAAGGCACCCTGATTTCCCGCATATTCGTGCACGATCCGTCGCTATGGCCGCTGTGCAGGTGCAGGTCGCCACGGTACCAGCCGGGGCCCCGCCCTTCGGTGGGGCTGGGTAGCGCCTGCGCCTCCGCGCCCCGCAGCAGCCAGATGCGCGCGGTCCAGTTTGCCGTGACGCCTTGGCGGATGTTTGGAACGGCCAGTGCCAGCGCCCATTGCCCCGGAATCAGCGGACCGGGCAGATAGGAGGGCGTGGCATCGGCTCGGGCGATGGTGAAGCTGGGTTTGTTGCCACCGCTCGCCCCTCGAAAGCCCTGCGGATCGACGATGCCGAGATCGATCACCGTCTTCTGGTCGCGCTGATCGTATTCGAATGCTACCACCAGCCGG
>JAJYQP010000076.1 GCA_021794525.1 Pseudomonadota bacterium
ACCGCAGCGCCCCGGCGCTCCGCCATTTGCTGGGCGCGCCGAAGCGTTCGCTTGTGAACGACGCAGTGGTGGCGCACGTCGGCGCGATGTTCGACAACCTCGCCCTCCAGCTCGTTATGGCGCGGGGGGCGGAGAATGACGCGGATCTGCTCGAGGCGTTCGCCGAGAGACTGATCGAGGTCGAGGCTTTGCGTGGCCATTGCCAGGCACTCGCATTCGAATGGCGTCTTGCCCTGCAGCTCGAAGAGGAGCTGGCGCTCGACCCGGTGCTGTCGCCTGCGCTCCAGGCCATGGTGGCTGATGGGGAGGCGATCGCGGCGCCACTGGCGATGGCGGCGCTGACCTCGCAGGCGCGCTTCGCACAGGCGCAGCGCCGGATGGAGCTGCCTTTGGGGGAATTGCCGGCGGAACTGTTCCATGCCGTCCTGATCGCGGCGCGCGAGGTGTCGGGCGGAGAAGACGGGGCGTCAATCGCGCAGGCCGAAACGAGGCTGCGCGCCCGCTATGACGAAGCCACGACCCGGCTGGCGGTGCTGGCGCGGCTCGCAACGAACGGGCTGCCCGGCGGCGTTTCCTTGGTCATCGTCGAGAGCGCGGGCGTCGCGCTGTGGCTCAGTGCCCTTGCGGCCCGGACGGGCGAGGCGCGCGACCGCACCGCATGCGCCACCGCCGACCCGATGCTGGGTCGGCTCCTGCTCACGCTGCGCGCTGCCGGGCTCGCGCCGGGTGAGGCGGAACGGCAGGCGCTGCGGGTGCAGCCCGATGCGGCGCTACCCGGCGGGCTGGGCGATGTCGGCACACGCGAGGCGGCGCAGTGGCTGGGCGAATTGCGCCGGTGACCCCCTCTCAAACCCAGTATCTCGGCCGCGCGCGGCTCGACAGCGAGGGCCGTCTGATCGATGTCGGCGAGCCGCTCGCCTCGTTCCAGATGGCTTGTGGCGGGCGTCTCGATGGCTTGCTGGTGCTGCCCGAGCTGCGCGAGATTGCAGTCAAGGCGCAGGCCTATGGATTGCGTCTGTCACGCGGCTTTTCCGCCGTCAGCCAGCACGAGAAGGTCTCGGGCTGGGTCGATGTCATCCCTGATGCCGAGTATGGGGGCTGCGAACTCGGGTTCGTGCGCTGGCTTGCCGAACCGGTGGCTCTCTCGGACGAGAAACAGGAGATCGCCCGCGTCCGGCGCGAGCTCAATCGCGCGCTGCCCGAGTTTGCCGCCAGGCTTGACCCACGGCAGAATGTCCTGACCGCGCAGTCCGATGCCTCTGACCTTGCCGCACTGGTCGAGACCATGGCCGAGGGGGCGGGGCGGCCGTGGACCGATTTCGTCACGCCGACCGGCACCATGCACCACCAGCCGCTGCACTGGCGCCTGCTCGACGGCATGGCGGTGGAAGTTCCGGGCTCGGCGCGGGCCTGGACCGCCTGGCTCGAACCGCTAGGCCATCCGGAGCCGGGGAGTGGCGGCTTCGTGCTCACGCTCGCGTCCGACCAGCCACCGCCGCAGCCGGTCACCGACGAGCAGTTCGACGGGCCCGCGCTGCCGTCGCTGGGCGAGGAGCTGGCCCCGGTACTGCGCCAGCCGATCAACAACATCATCGGCCACGCGGAATCGATCCACGCGCGGCTCGCCGGGCCGCTGGCCGAAATCTACGCCGGCTATGCGGGCGACATGGTCGATGCAGGTCAGCACCTGCTCGCGCTGATCGAGGACATCTCTGATCTCGAGGGCGTCGAATCCGCCGATTTCACCGTGGCGAGCGAGCGCATCGACCTCGGCGAGGCGGCGCGGCAGGCCTGCGGCATCCTCGGAGCCAAGGCGCAGGGGCGCGACATTACGCTAGTGCCGCCGCCACCAGGCGAAAGCCAGTGGGCCAGGGGCGAGTTCCGCCGCGTGCTGCAGGTCCTCATCAACCTGGTCGGCAATGCGATCGCCTATTCGCCCGAGGAGAGCCAGGTCTGGATCCGGCTCGATCGCGAAGGTCGCCACGCGACGGTGACGGTCGCGGACCAAGGGCGCGGGCTAACGATGGCGGAACAGGCGCGGGTGTTCGACAAGTTCGAGCGGCTCGGCCGCGCCGGCGATGGCGGCAGCGGGCTCGGCCTCTATATCGCCGCGCGGCTGGCGCGGGCGATGGACGGCAAGCTGTCGGTCGAAAGCGCCCCGGGCCAGGGCGCCCGCTTCACGCTGGCGCTGCCCGCCGCTGACTGATCAGCGGCGACGCCGCGACAGCGCGACCAGCGCCACCCCAACCAGCGCGGTCGCGAGGCCATAGGTGATCCACTGCCCCTGCGCGAGCATGAAGCTTTCCGCCGGCCACATGATTATCCCGGCACCCTGTAGCGCCCAGAACAGGCCAGAAACCACGAGCAGGTAGCCGAGGATCGCGAGCGCGCGGCGCATAGTCTCAGCGGCTCCCGATGGGCACGTAATCGCGCTCGGTCGGGCCGGTGTAGAGCTGGCGCGGGCGACCGATCACCTGGGCGGGGTCGGAGATCATCTCGTTCCACTGCGCTACCCAGCCAACGGTGCGGGCCAGCGCGAACAGGGCGGTGAACATGGTGGTCGGGAAGCCGATCGCCGAGAGAATGATGCCGGAATAGAAGTCCACGTTGGGGAACAGCTTCTTTTCCTTGAAGTAGTCATCGCTGAGCGCGATTTCCTCAAGCCGCAAGGCGGTTTCGAACACCGGGTCCGTGACCTTCAGTGCCTCGAACACCTCGCGCACCGTCTTCTGCATCACGGTCGCGCGCGGGTCGTAGTTCTTGTACACGCGGTGGCCGAAGCCCATCAGGCGGAACGGGTCGTTTTTGTCCTTCGCACGCTCGATGTAGTGCGGGATGCGATCGGGCGTGCCGATCTCGTGCAGCATGTTGAGCGCCGCCTCGTTCGCGCCGCCATGCGCCGGACCCCACAGGCATGCGATGCCAGCGGCGATGCAGGCGAAGGGGTTCGCGCCCGAGGAGCCCGCGAGGCGCACGGTCGAGGTCGAGGCGTTCTGCTCGTGGTCGGCGTGGAGGATGAAGATCCGGTCCATCGCCTTTTCCACCGCCGGGTGCAGCTCGTATTCCTCGGCCGGCACGCCGAAGGTCATGCGCATGAAGTTGGCGGTGTAGCTGAGGTCGTTCTGCGGATAGAGGAATGGCTGGCCGATCGAATACTTGTAGGCCATCGCCGCGATGGTCGGCATCTTCGCGACCAGCCGGTGCGAGCTGATCTTCCGGTGCTCCGGATCGGAAATGTCGGTGCTGTCATGGTAGAAGGCGCTGAGCGCACCGACCACGCCGCACATGATCGCCATCGGGTGCGCGTCGCGCCGGAAGCCGCGATAGAAGGTCATCAGCTGCTCGTGCAGCATTGTGTGGCGGCTGATGGTATAGGTGAAATCGTCGAGCTCGGCCTGGCTCGGCAGTTCGCCGTTGAGCAGCAGGTAGCTGACTTCCATGAAGCTCGAATGCTCGGCCAGCTGCCCGATCGGGTAGCCGCGGTGGAGCAGGATGCCCTCGTCGCCGTCGATATAGGTCAGCGCGCTCTCGCAGCTCGCGGTCGACTTGTAGCCGGGATCGTAGGTGAAGGCGCCGGTGTCGCCGAACAGCCTGCGGATATCGACCACGTCCGGGCCGACGCTGCCTTTCATGACCGGGTAGGAGACGGTCTTCCCGTTGATGTCGAGGGTGGCTTGGCTGTCGGCCATGGTGGTCTCCGTCATCTGAACTGTTGGGCGAGGCGAGCCGCCGTTATGAATGGGCGGCGGTCGTGGCCGCCTGGGCATCGATCCGCGCGAGCGCCTCGTCGCGCCCGAGCAGGACCAGCACGTCGAAAATCCCGGGCGAGGTAGTGGTGCCCGTCAGCGCCGCGCGCATCGGCTGCGCCAGCTTGCCAAGCCCCAGTTCCAACCGCTCGGCGAGCGCCTTGGTAGTGGCTTCGAGCGCCTCGGTTGTCCAGTCGTTTTGACTGCGCAGCGCGGTGGCGATTTCGGCAAGGACGGCGCGGCCCGCATCGTCGAGCAGGGCGGCTGCCTTTTCGGTGACCGCCAGCGGGCGCTTGGCAAAGAGGAACCTGGCACCCTCGGCCAGCTCGTTCAGGTCTTTCGCCCGCACCTTGAGCACCGGCATCGCCTCGGTCAGCAGCGCGACATCGGCTTTCGGGCCGATGCGGGGGGCCACCAGCGCGGCGAGACGCGCGTCGTCTGCCTCCCGGATGTAGTGCCCGTTGAGGTTCTGCAGCTTCTTCAGGTCGAAGCGCGAGGGGCTCTTGCCGACATGGTCGAGGTCGAACAGCGCAATCGCCTCAGCCTTTTCAATCTCCTCGCGGTCGCCATGGCCCCAGCCGAGGCGGAGGAGGTAGTTGAACAGTGCTTCGGGCAGCACGCCTTCCTCGTCGCGATAACCCTCGACGCCGACCGCGCCGTGGCGCTTCGACAGCTTGGCCCCGTCTGCGCCGTGGATCAGCGGGATATGGGCATAGACCGGCTCCGGCCAGCCCATCGCCTTGATGATGGGAAGCTGGCGGAAGGCATTGTTGAGGTGGTCGTCCCCGCGGATGACGTGGGTCACGCCCATGTCGTGATCGTCGACCACCACGGCGAGCATGTAGGTCGGCGTGCCGTCGCCGCGCAGTAGGACATAGTCGTCGATCTCGGCGTTCTGCACCGTGACCCGGCCCTGGACCGCATCCTCGATCGTGGTCTCGCCCTCGGTCGGCACCTTGAGGCGGATGACATAGGGCGCGCCCGCGGGTGCCTCGGACGGGTCGCGATCGCGCCAGCGGCGATCGTAGCGCAGCGGCAGCTTCTTCGCGCGCTGCTCCTCCCGCATCGCTTCCAGCTCTTCGGTGGTGGCGAAGCACTTGTACGCGTGACCGCGTTCGAGCAGTTGCTGTGCGACCTCGGCATGCCGGCTCGCGCGGTCGGACTGGAACAGCGGCGGCGCGTCATAGTCGAGGCCGAGCCAGTCGAGCCCTTCGATGATCTTGTCGATCGCGTCCTGGGTGGAGCGCTTGCGGTCGGTATCTTCGATCCGCAGCAGCGCCTTGCCGCCGTGGTGCCGCGCGAACAGCCAGTTGAACAGTGCCGTGCGCGCGCCGCCGATGTGGAGATAGCCGGTCGGCGAAGGGGCGAAGCGGGTCACGACCGATGCCGCGGCACTGGTCCCGGTTTCGCTTGCCATCGCGTCTTGCTTCCTTTCCATAGCAGGTCATGGCGACGCGCAATGCGCCTTTCGTGCCACTGGGGGAGGCCGATCCGCCCGCCAATGCTGCACCGCAGCGCCCTTGGCAGCGCGCCGGGAGATTGTCCAGTTTCGCCGACGCGTGCGAGGGGTTTTTGCAGCGCGCCGGTTACGAGCGCGGATCCTGGCTCGCGGTCGCTTTCGCGGCCGGGATCGGCGCCTGGTTCCTGGTGCCCGACAGGACGGGCTGGCTGGCCGCGATGGGGCTTGCCGGGGGCGCGGCCGGGATCGCGTGGCTCCACTGGCGGCGCGACGAAGCGCGTGCACTGGCTCGGGTGGCCGTGCTCGCACTTAGCCTGGCTTTCGCGCTCGGGCTTGCAACGGTCTGGGCGCGCTCCGCCCTTGTCGGCGCTGCCCCTATCGCGCGGCCCTTCATCGGGCAGGTCGAGGGGCGCATCCTCGCGCGCGAAGAGCAGCCCGCCGAGCAGCGTGTGCGCCTGACCCTCGCGATCCGCGAGCCGGAGACGGGGCGGGCGATCAGGGTACGCGTCAACCTGCCGCAGGATCGCGACCGCACCGGGCTGGCCGAGGGCGCGCTGGTCCGCCTTGGTGTCCGCCTATTGCCGCCCGCGCCGCCGCTGGTACCCGGGGGCTACGACTTTGCGCGGAAGGCGTGGTTCGACGGGCTGGCGGCCACCGGGGCAACCTATGCGGACGTGGCGGTGATTGCCCCAGGAGAAAGCGGCGGGGCCATTGCGCGGCTCCAACGCGTGCTTTCCGCCCACGTCCGCGGCCAGCTCGGCGGTTCTCCCGGCGCCATTGCCGCGGCCTTTGCGAGCGGCGATCGCGGCGCCATCGCGGAAGAAGACGAGCAGGCGATGCGCGATGCCGGCCTCACCCATCTGCTGTCGATCAGCGGGCTGCATGTGAGCGCAGTGGTGGCGGGGGCCTATCTTCTCGCGATCCGCCTGCTGGCGCTGTGGCCGTGGCTGGTGTTGCGTGTCCGGCTGCCGGTGCTGGCGGCGGGCATCGGCGCACTGGCCGGAGCGGGCTACACCCTGCTGACCGGCGCCGACGTGCCGACGGTGCGCAGTTGCCTCGGCGCGGGTCTCGTCTTGCTGGCGGTGGCGCTGGGCCGCGAGCCGCTCTCGCGCCGGATGCTGGCGGTGGTGGCGGGCATCGTGCTGGTGCTGTGGCCCGAATCGCTGGTTGGGCCGAGCTTCCAGATGAGCTTCGCAGCGGTGCTGGCGATTGTCGCCCTGGCAGGTTCTCGGCCGGTCCGCACCTTCCTCGCGCCGCGCGAGGAGAGCTGGTTCACCCGTATGGGACGGCGCGTGGTGATCCTGTTCGTGACCGGGGTGGTGATCGAGGCGGTGCTGACACCGGTGGTGCTGTTCCACTTCCATCGCTCCGGCCTCTACGGCGCCTTTGCCAATGTAATCGCGATCCCGCTGACGACCTTCGTCACCATGCCGCTGATCGCGCTGGCGCTGGCGCTGGACTCCGTGGGGCTCGGTGGGCCGGTCTGGTGGCTGGCGGGCCAGTCGCTCGAGCTGCTTTTGTGGATCGCCCACGTGGTGGCCGGGCAGCCAGGCGCGGTGCGCCTGATGCCGCAGATCGGGATGGGCGCGATGCTGTTCTATGTCGCAGGAATGCTGTGGCTCGCGCTGTGGAGCGGGCCGGTGCGGCTGCTGGGACTACTGCCCGCCGGGGCCGCAATTGCGCTGATGGCGGCGACTCCGGCGCCCGACCTCCTGATCGCGCGCGACGGACGACAGATCGGCGTGGCCATGCCGGATGAGCGCCTGCTCGTTCTGCGCGAGGGCGAGGGCTACGCGCTCGATTCGCTCCGCGAAGCGGCAGCATTGCGCGGCGAGGCCGTGGCCATGGAGCGATCACCGCAAGCCCGGTGCAGCCCGGACTTTTGCGCGCTTACCATCGAGCGCGCGGGGCGGCTCTGGGAGCTGCTGGTGGCGCGAAGCAAGCACTATGTCGATGCGGCCCAGTTGATCCGCGCCTGCGCCGCAGCCGACATCGTCGTCGCTGCGCGCAGCCTACCGAGAAGCTGTGCGCCCCGCTGGTTCAAGGCCGACCGTCGTTTCCTTGCCGAGCATGGCGGTCTTGCCGCCTACCTCGGCGAGTCGCCGCGTCTCGACACCGTGGCCGTCCATCAGGGAAACCACGGCTGGTGGCGGGCCGCGACCGATCGCCCGGGCTTGCGTTTGAAGGGGCCCACACCGCGTCCGTCGAGCGCCGCAACCACCGCGCCCCCTGCCCCAATCTAGGCGCGTCGGCCCGCACCCTGCGGACCGACGTACCTCTCAGTGATAGCGGCGCAGCAGCCCCGCGAGCTTGCCCTGCACCGCCACGCGGTTCGGCGCGTAGATTTGCGGGTCGTAGGCCCCATTGGCCGGATCGAGGCGGATCATTCCGTTTTCGCGACGCAGATACTTGAGCGTCGCTTCCTCGTTATCGACCAGCGCCACCACGATCTCGCCATCACGCGCGCTGTCGGTGCGGCGCACCAGCGCATAATCCCCGTCGAAGATGCCGGCCTCGACCATCGAATCGCCGGACACCTCGAGCGCGTAGTGATCGCCGGGCCCGAGCAGGGCGGCAGGGACGGGGAGGGTGCTCTGGCCTTCCAGCGCCTCTATCGGAGCACCGGCGGCGATGCGCCCGTGGAGCGGCAGCTCGATCACGTCGTTCGCCGGCTGCGGCGCTACCTTGGGCATGGCCCGCCCGATCGGCGCGGAATCATTGGCGGGCCGCGCGGTGCGCGACCCGGCAACTGCGTCCTCAGGCCCCTTGAGCACCTCCAGCGCGCGCGCCCGGTTGGGCAGGCGGCGCAGGAAGCCGCGTTCCTCCAGCGCGGAAATCAGCCGGTGCACGCCCGACTTGCTCCTGAGGTCGAGCGCTTCCTTCATTTCCTCGAACGAGGGGGAAATCCCGGTCTCCTCCAGCCGCTGCTGGATGAAGCGGATGAGTTCGTGCTGCTTTGCGGTCAGCATGCGTGGCTCCTGTCGCCGGGCCCGCGCCGATCCGGGCGGGATGGTGAACGAACGAGGAACAATTAGGAAACCTTTTTCACCTCGTCAAGCGATTCCGCCATTTCCGAGCCAGAAGCAGCGCACGATATCCCCAGCCTTTCCGGGCGCCGCGGCGGGAACACGGTCGATCAGCAGCTCCGCCTCGGCGAGCGTCCTTTGCGCGCTGCTGTCGCGTTCGGGCAGCGGCACCGCGGTGCCATCGACCAGGCGCGCGCGGCGGAACTCCCGCCGGTCGCCGCCCGCTTCGACCGGCGCCCCGAGCGGAAGCGGAATGGCGACCGGCCCCGGACGCGCCGCCCCCTGCATCGCCCGCAGCAACGGGAGCAGGAACAGGAACGCGGTGGTGAAGGCCGACACCGGGTTGCCCGGAAGGCCGAGCACGAGCTGGTCCCCCCGCCGGGCCACCAGCAGCGGCTTGCCGGGCCGGATCGCGACCCGCCAGAAGGCGAGGTCCGCGCCCCAGTCCTCGAGCGCGCCGCGGACATGATCGTGCGCGCCCACCGAGGCACCCGCGGTGGTGACGATCACGTCGACGCTGCCCGCGTCGGCGAAGGCGTGGGCGAGTGCCCCACGGTCGTCGCGCAGCGGTCCGATCCGCTCAACCCTCCCGCCGCCTTCGTGCGACAGCGCCGCCACCATCGCGCCATTCGAAGCGGGCAGGCGGTCGGCGGGGCACTCGGCGGGATCGGTGACCAGTTCGTCGCCGGCCTCGATAACTGCGACCCGCGGCCGCCGCGCGACCTCCAGCGTGCCATGCCCCGCCGCACGGGCGAGCGCGAGCTGCGCCGGGCCGATGCGCGTCCCCTTGTTGAGAAGTGCATCGCCTTCCGCAAAGTCGAAGCCCCGCCGACGGATATGGTCGGGGTTGGGGGCGGCGGCAGTGGAGAGCACATCCTCCTGCACCTCGCCATCCTCGACCAGCACGATGCCGACGGTGCCGCTCGGGCAGGCGGCGCCGGTGGAGATGCGCACCGCCTCGCCTGTAGCCAGCGATTCCGCAAAGTCCCCCCCGGCGCGCGCCTCGCCGGTGATCCGCCACGGGCCGGGCCCGGCGACCGCAAAGCCATCCATCGCGCTGAGGTCGCGCGCGGGCTGGGTGCGGCGCGCATGGAGGTCGGCGGCGAGATAGCGACCGACCGCCGCGTCCACCGCCACGCTCTCCGATGGCAGCGGACGGGCGAGGGCGGAGAGCCGCTCCCACGCCTCTTCCAGCGTCAGCGGCGGAGTCATGCGGGCGCGCGCCAGTCGCCCGACTTGCCGCCACTTTTGGCGAGGAGGCGCACGCCTTCGATCGCCATCGCCTTGTCGAGCGCCTTGCCCATGTCATACAGGGTGAGGAGTGCGACGGAAGCAGCTGTCATCGCTTCCATTTCCACGCCCGTCCGCCCGGTCAGCGAAACGGTCGCCGTGACCCGGATCGCGTCGGCCTCTACCGCGAAGTCCACGCTCACCGCGTCAAGCGCGAGCGGGTGGCAGAGCGGGATCAGCTCGCCGGTGCGCTTGGCCGCCATGATGCCCGCGACGCGCGCGGCGGCGAGCGCGTCACCCTTCGGCCCGCTGCCATCGACAAGGGCAGCGAGGGCTTCAGCGCTCATGCGGATGCGCCCGGTCGCGGTGGCCGAGCGGGCGGTGGCGGGCTTGCCGCCGACATCGACCATGCGCGCCGCGCCCGTTTCGTCGAGGTGAGTGAGGCCGTTCATCCCGTTACACCTTTGGCTGAACAATCGCAGTGACAGGGGTGACAGGTGTCACCCAAGTGTCACCCGAAAGTTTGGAAATGAAATCAAGGATATCTGTCAATTTAGGTGACACTTCGCGTTCCCGATGCAGATTCATTCGAATGGGGCAATTCGCCGACTCGCACGACCTTGCCAAACCTGGAACATGTAGGAAACATCTATTTGACGGCCCGCTCCGCTGCCACCAACGCCCGTGTCGCCGCCGCGACATCGGCCTGCCGCATCAGGCTTTCGCCGACGAGGAAGCTGTGCACCCCGGCGCGGGCCAGGCGCTGGCAGTCCGCGTGCGAGCCGATTCCGCTTTCGCCGACCAGCAGCGTGCCCTCGGGCGCCAGCGGGGCGAGTCGTTCGGTCATCGCAAGATCGACTGCGAAGGTCTTGAGATTGCGGTTGTTGACCCCGATCAGCCGCGATTTCAGCCGCGCCGCCCGGGCCATTTCGTCCGCGTCATGTACCTCGACCAGCACATCCATGCCATGCTCCATCGCCGCTGCCTCGATCTCCGCCATCGCGCCATCCTCCAGCGCGGCGACGATGATCAGGATCGCGTCGGTCCCGATCGCACGCGCCTCGGCCACCTGCCAGGGATCGATCATGAAATCCTTGCGCAGCACGGGCAGGTCGCAGGCGGCGCGGGCTTCCACCAGATAGTCCTCGTGACCCTGGAAATAGGGCGCGTCGGTCAGCACCGAGAGGCAGGCCGCGCCGCCTTCGGCATAGGCGCGGGCGTGTTCGGCGGGCTGGAAATCGGCACGGATCAAGCCCTTCGACGGGCTCGCCTTCTTGATCTCCGCGATGAGCCCGAAGCCCGACTGCTGCGCGCGTTCCAGCGCGGCGCGAAACCCGCGCGGCGCGGTCTGTTCGCGGGCGCGGGCGTCGAGATCGGCGAGCGAGAGCACCGCCTTGCGTGCCGTCACCTCGTTGCGCTTGGTGGCGCAGATTTCCTCGAGCTTGTTCAAACCTCGGTTCCCCGTTCGTGTCGAGCGCAGTCGAGACACGGTCCCAGCGCCTCTCGACTACGCTCGAGGCGAACGGACCTGTCAATGACGCTATCTCGCCATCGCGATCCAGTCGGCGAGGAGCTGCTTCGCGCGCCCGCTGTCGATGGCTTCGGCCGCCATCGCGGCACCTTCGGCCCAGTCGTCGGTCCGCCCGCTGACGACCAGCGCGGCAGCCGAGTTGAATTTCACCGTCTCGCGGTAGGCGCTGGCCTCGCCGTCGAGCAGGGTGGCGAGCGCGCGCGCGTTATGCGCCGGATCGCCACCCCGGATTGCCTCCAGCGGTGCGTGGTCCAGCCCCGCCATCCCCGCATCGACGCGGCGCATTTCGAATTCGTGGCCGGTCACGTCCGCCAACTCGTTGCCGCCTGCCAGGCTCAGCTCGTCCAGCCCCTCGTCGCCCGAGACGATGAAGGTGCGATCCGTGCCCAGCCGCGCTGCCGCCTCGCCATAGATGGGGACGTAGCCGGGCCGCGCGATGCCGATCAGCTGGCGCTTGACCCCGACCGGGTTCGACAGCGGGCCCATCAGATTGAAGATTGTGCGCCGGCCGAGCGCCTTGCGGATCGGCTGGATGCGGACCATCGCCGGGTGGTGGTTGGGCGCGAACAGGAAGCAGATGCCGAGCTCCGCCAGTGTCTTTTCCGCGGTGCGCCCGGCCGCCGTCATGTCGAGCCCCAGCACTTCCAGCGTATCGGCGACGCCCGATAGCGAGGAGATCGCGCGGTTGCCGTGGCGCGCGACGGGAACGCCGCAGGCCGCGACGACGAGGCCGGTCGCGGTCGAGACATTGAGCGTGTGGTGCCCGTCGCCGCCGGTGCCGCAGACGTCGATGGCGTCGTCCGGTCCCGCGACCGGGATATACCGTGCCCGCAAGGCCCGCGCTGCCCCGGCGATCTCGTCGGCGGTCTCGCTGCGGTCGGTCATGGCGAGGAGGAAGCGGGCGATTTCCTCGTCACTGGCATCGCCGTCGAGGATCCAGCCGAAGACCTCCTCGGCCTCGGCCTCGCTCATGTGCGGGACGGCGAGGGGGAGGTGCTTCACGCTGCGTTCCGCGCAGCATCGATCCCGCACAGCCGCAGGAAATTGGCGAGCAGGTCGTGTCCGTGCTCGGTGGCGATGCTTTCCGGGTGGAACTGGACGCCGTGGATCGGCAGACTCTGGTGGCGGAAGCCCATCACCGCGGTCCCGTCGAGGCCCGGCGTCTCGCTGGTGGCATTGACCTTGAGGGCGGCGGGAATGTCCTCGACCACCAGCGAGTGGTAGCGGGTGGCGGTGAAGGGGGAGGGCAGGCCCGCGAAGACGCCGGTGCCGTCATGGTCCACCGGGCTGGTCTTGCCATGCATCAGCCCGCCGCGCGTGACGGTGCCGCCGAAATGCTGGCCGATGCTCTGGTGACCGAGGCAGACGCCGAGCAGCGGCTTTTCCGCGTCCGCACAGGCGGCGACGAGGTCGAGGCTGATCCCCGCCTCGTTCGGCGTGCAGGGGCCGGGGCTGATGAGAAAGCCCGCCGCATTGGTCCTGAGCGCATCCGCCGCGGTGAGCGCGTCGTTCCGCTCCACCCGCACCTGCGCGCCCAGTTCCATCAGGTAATGGACCAGGTTGAAGGTGAAGCTGTCGTAATTATCGATGACGAGGATCATCTAGCTGTCCGCAAACCTGTCCGTGGCGCGCACCAGCCCGTCGGTGATGCCGGGTTCGATGAACAGGTGCCCGCCGTCGGGGACGATCTGCAAGGTCGCCTCGGGCCACGCCTTTTTGAGCTGCCAGGCGGCGTGCGGAGGGGTGCAGCAGTCGTGGCGGCCCTGGACGATTATGCCAGGTATGCCGCGCAGCTTTTCCGCAGCGCCAGCCAGCAACTGCCCTTCTTCCAGCCAGCAGTGGTGGCGGAAATAGTGGTTCTCGATCCGCGCGGTGGCGACGGCGTTGTCGCCATCGGCCATCTCATCGACGACCTCCTCCTGCGGCAGGAGCGTGCAGGTGACGCCTTCCCAGCGGTTCCAGCGCGCGGCGGCGGCGCGGCGCACGGCGGGGTCCGGATCGTCGAGCAGCGTCCAGTAGGGCTCGGTCATGTCCTCGCCCTCCCTGCCGTCGACATGGGCGACGAATTCGTCCCACTCCTCGGGGTAGAGCTCGCTGGCGCCGAACTTCGTCAGCCATTCGAGCTCCTTCCTGTGCGACAGGAAGATGCCGCGCAGGATCAGCTCGGTGCAGCGTTCGGGATGGGTGATCGCGTAGCTCAATGCGAGGGTCGAGCCCCAGCTGCCGCCGAAGACCTGCCAGCGGTCCCAGCCGCACATCGCCCGCAGCCGCTCCATGTCGGCGACGAGGTGCCAGGTGGTGTTCGCCTCGAGGCTGGCGAACGGGGTCGATCGCCCGCAGCCGCGCTGGTCGAACAGCAAGACGTCGTATTTCTCCGGGCTCCACTGGCGGCGGTGGCCCGCGCTGCAACCACCGCCGGGCCCGCCGTGAAGCATCACCGCGGGTTTCGCGCCGGGTGTGCCGACCCGCTCCCAGTAAATCGTATGCCCGTCGCCGACGTCGAGCATCCCGCTCTGATAGGGTTCGATCTCGGGATAGAGGGTGCGGCGCTGCTCAGTCATCGTCGGGGACCTTGCGTTCGACCACCAGGATGGGCCCGATCGCGGCACCCGCGTCGAGCCGCTCGGTAGCGGGGTTCCACAACTGCGAGACGCTGCCGTCGAGATAGAGTGCGTTCTTCGCCTTGAGCTCGTCCCGGTAGAAGCGGGCGAGCTTGCCGAAGGAGATCGGCGCGCTGGAGATCACGAAGTGCGCGCGGCCCTGCGCGTCGATGCCGACGGCGTTGCGGATCGTGCGGGAGGGGCCGTCGGGCGTGATTTCGGGGTGAAGCTTCCCGTTCACCACCAGCATCGGGCCGGACTGTGTGCCGAATTCCGGCCGTTCGGAGACGTTCGCCTTGAAATCCTCGGCAGTCCGGATCGCCCAGCTGTCACCTGTGCCGTAGAACACACCATTGGGCTTCATGTAAAAATTGCCCTCGCCGTCGGCGGTGTCGAGTTCTTTCTTCCGTTCGCCCTTCTCGACGAAATAGCCGATCGGCTCGCCCGCCTCGTCGAACATGCCGGCGTTGACCGCGAAGGCGATGGTCTTCGGGTCGCGGCTCTTGGCAAAGGCGGCAAGGCTGCGGAAATTGCCCTCCGCGCCCGCCAGCGCGGTCGCGATGCGGTGACGTTCGGGGTTGGCGATGCAGTCGGTGAGCGGGGTGTTCTCGAAGATCACGGAGCGGCAGGCGCTTTCGACCTGGCTGGCGATGCTGGGGCTCGGCGCGGGCGTGGTGGTTTCGGTCGGCGTGCCGCTAACCTGCACCCGCGCCACCGGTTCGCCGCCCTTGGGCGGTTCGCAGGCGGCGGTCGCGAGGGCGAGTCCGGCAAGGGAAAGATGCGCGATCCTGGTCATGGGACCAGCGCCTTAGTTACCGGCAACCGGCTGCGCCAGCAGCTTTGCAAGGTCATCCTTCCAGAACCGTGCCCAGGTGTGGGTGCCGTGCCCCTTGGTATCCGCACCAGCGGGGATCAGCACGAAGCGGGCAAGCGGCATTCGCTTCGCCAGCGCCGCCGGATCGCCCAGCTCGGGCGGGTTGATGAAGTCGTCCGCAGAATTGATCCAGAGCACCGGCACGCGGATTTTCTCCAGCATCGGCGCCGGGTTGTAGTTCCGCGAGGAATCGAACTGGTAGATCGTGTCGTTGGCGTCGGGATAACCTGCGGCGGCCGTGGCGGCGCGCGATTTGGCGAGGAAATCCTCGGCGCTCGTCCGCGTGGGGTAGTCGCTCTGCCAGGCGAGCGGGCTGGACCCCGCCATCAGCAGCAAATCGGCCACGGTCCGCATCGGGCGCGCCGGATTGGCGGCGTAGTTCCCGCCCTGCCACTCGGGCGCTTCCATGATCGTGTCGATCGCCAGCTTGCGCCACATCCGGTTGCGCCCCGCGATCTCCACCGTGTTGCAGGCGAAGGGGGCGAGCCGCTGCGCGAAGCCGGGATAGCTCTCGCCCCAGACGAAGGCGTGCATGCAGCCCATCGATGTGCCGAGGATCAGCCGGAGCGAGCGCACGCCGAGCCCCTCCTCCAGCATCCGTTTCTGCGCCGCGACCATGTCGGCATAATCGTAGCGCGGAAAAGCCATCCGCAGCCCGTCGCTGGGCTTCGACGAGCCGCCATGGCCGAGATTGTCGGGCAGGATCACGTAGGTCTTTGCGAGGTCGAGCGGCTGGCCGGAACCGTAAAGCTCGTCGGCGAATTGCGGGCGGAAGAATTGCGCGCCGCTCCCGCCGGTGCCGTGGAGGACCATCACCGCATTGTCGATGCGCTCTTTCGCGTCGCGATGCGGGGTGCCGAGCGTGGTCACATGGATGCGGACGTCCATCACCTCGCCGGTGCCGAAGCGGAAGTCCTTCAGCACGACATCCTGTTGTTTCGCCTGCGCCTTCCAGTCGGTTGTCGCGAGGGCGGGGCTGGCGACGAACAGGGCGAGCAGAAGCAATAGGCGGTGCATGGCGTCGCACGGTAGAGAGGGCGGGCGAGCGGTCAAGCAGGCGAGCTGCTGCAAAATCACGCACCCGGCAACCGTTCTCGTCGAGCGAAGTCGAGATACCAGGCACAATCGTGTCTCGGCTTCGCTCGACACGAACGGAGATTGTTGTGGGTTTTCCGGCAATTGACCTTCGCTATTGCCCGTAGCGTGGCTCGCCCGCGAGCCGGAACGCTTCTGCCGCCGCGGCGCGCAGCGCGCCCGCCTTGGCCTCGCATTCGCGCTGTTCATAGGCCGGATCGCTGTCCGCGACGATGCCCGCGCCCGCCTGCACGTGCATCACCCCGTCCTTCACCACTGCGGTCCGCAGCACGATGCAGCTGTCGATCGAGCCGTCGGGCGCGAAATAGCCGACCCCGCCGGCGTAGGCGCCGCGCGCCTCGGGCTCGAGCTCTGCGATGATCTGGCAGGCGCGGATCTTTGGCGCGCCGCTGACGGTGCCCGCCGGGAAGCCTGCGAACATCGCATCGACTGCGTCCTTCGCCGGGTCGAGCGCGCCCACCACCTGGCTGACGATGTGCATGACATGGCTGTAGCGCTCGATGGTGAAGCTGTCGGTGACGGTCACGCTGCCCTTCGCCGCCACCCGCCCGACATCGTTGCGGCCGAGGTCGAGGAGCATCAGGTGCTCGGCGCGCTCCTTTGGATCGGCCAGAAGGTCGCGCGCGCGTTGCTCGTCCTCGGACGAGTTGCGCCCACGAGGTCTCGTACCGGCGATCGGGCGCACCGTCACTTCGCCGTCGCGGACGCGGACGAGGATTTCCGGGCTCGAGCCGACGATGGCGAAGCCGGGCAAGTCGAGGAAATAGAGGAAGGGCGAGGGGTTCACCCGCCTGAGCGCGCGATAGAGCGCCAGCGGCGGCAGCGGGAAGGGGCAGGAAAACCGCTGCGCCAGCACGACCTGAAAGACGTCGCCCGCCGCGATGTAGTCCTTCGCCTTCAGCACCATCGCGCGATAGGCCTCGCCATCGAGCTGCGGTTCGAGCGCGGCTTCCGGCAGAGGTTCGGCACTGCGGACCGGCGCGGGTTCGGCGGCGGAAAGGCGCGCAAGGGCGGAATCGATCCGGTCTCCTGCCGCGCCGATGGCGGCCTCCGGGTCGCCGCTGCCGCGCCAAAGCGGCGCGATGCAGAACAACTCCTCGCCCAGATTGTCGAACACCAGCAGCAGGGTCGGGCGCACGAACACCATATCGGGCAGGCCGATCCCGGGCGCGGCGGGGCGGGGCACGGCCTCGACCAGACCCATCGTCTCATAGGCGAAATAGCCCACTACGCAGGCGAGCGCGGGTGGCAGGCCGTCGGGAACGTCGATCCGGCACTCGGTAAGGAGCGCGCGCAATTCCGTGAGCGGATCGCCGGGCAGCGGGGCAAAGGCATCACGTGCCGTGCTCCATTGCCGATTGGCCTCCGCCCGCGTGCCCTCGGCTCGAAACACCAGGTCGGGGTCGAGACCGATCAGGCTGTAGCGCCCGCGCACCGCGCCGCCTTCGACCGATTCGAGCAGGAAATCGCCGCGCTGGGGCTCGAACAGGCGCAGCGCCGCGCCGACGGGCGTCAGCGTATCGGCGACGAGCCGCCGCCAGACGAGCGCATTGCCGCCCGCGGCCAGCGCGGCGCGGGCGGTTGCGGCGCCCTCCAGCCCTGTCGGGGACGCGGTCAGCGCCGCCTCCGTCAGTTGCCGCCGGTGAGCTGCTTGCGCACCGCGTCCACCGCCGCGCGGTTGATCTCGACGCCGACCGTCTTGCGCATGGCGGCCACCGCCTGCTGGTTGAGCTCGCCGGTCATGGCGTTGGCAAGCTCCTGCCGCGCCTGCTGCGCCAGCGGATCGTTCGGCGCCATCTGGCCGAGCTCGATCCGGTCGAGGTCGATCACGAACCAGCCGGTATTGCCCGCGCTCTCCAGCGTCTTGGCGGTGCCCTGCGCCATGCTGAAGAACAGCGCGAGCTGCGGCGGCACGCGCTCGCGGCGAGTGGCGAGTTCCTCGCGCGAGATATTCGCGGCGTCGGGTGCGGGAAGCGGCTTGTTCTCCTGCGCCAGCGCGGCGGCGAGTGTCGCGCCCTTGCCGAGCCTGGCCAGCACGCGGTCGGCGGCGGCCTTGGCAGCCTTAGCGCCTTCGGCCAGCTTCCATGCCGTGACGACGTCGCCGCGGATTTCCGCCAGCGGCGGGGCAGCCGAGGGCGTGATGCGGGTCACCTCGTAGATCACGAATTGGTCGCTCTGCGGCACTTGGCCGATCTGCGGCGCGCTTTCCTCCATCTGGAAGGCGGTGGAGAGCGCCGGCGCGATCGCGGCGGGTGCGGGCGGGGCACCGTCGTAGCCGCGCCCGTCGGCCAGCAGGGGGCCGGTCGTTTGGGGGGTAAGCTTCAGCGTCGCCGCGACGTCGGGCAGGGTGCCGCCCTCGTCGAACTGCTGCTCGACCTGTGCGGCGAGGTCGGCGAGCGCCTTGGCGCGGTTTTCCTTGGTCAGCGCCTCGGCGATCGCGGGGGTCGCCTGGGCCAGCGTCTGCCCGCCCTTGGCAGTGACTTCGTCGACGCGCGCGATGTGCCAGCCGAGCGAACTGCGCGCCGACGCCGTCAACGCGCCCTTGGCACCGGCGAAATAGGCGGCCGCGACAGCTTGGGAGGTCTGGCTGCTCAACGTCGCACGGTCGAGCGCGGCGAGCGGCGAGACCCTGAGCCCGGCTGCGGTCGCAGCCGCTTCGAGCGAGGTGCCGCCCGCGACACGCTGACGAATTGCCTCGGCGGCCTGCTGCGTGGGCAGGATAAGCTGGGTGAAGCTGCGCTCCTCGCGCGCCGAGTATTGCGCCTTGTCGCGCTCGTAGCGGGCGGCGATGGCGGCGGGCGTCGGCGCGATGCGGCCCTCGACCGCCTCCGGCCCGAAGATCGCGTAGCGAATCACCCGCCGTTCGGGGCGGATGAAGCGGCTGCGGGCCGACTGGTAAAACCGTTCCAGAGTCGCTTGGTCGGGCTCACCCGCGGGGGCGAAGGCGGCAGAGGGGATGAAGCCGATGCTTCCGATCCGCCGTTCCTTGAACAGCATCGCATAGCGGTCCGCCGCGGCCTTGGGATAGGCCATGGCGATCGAGGCCGGCTCCAGCACCAGCTGCGCGAGCAAGCCCTTTTCGAGGTCACTGCGCACCATCGCATCGCTCAGCCCCTGCGCCGCGAGCGCGTTCTTGTAGACATCGGCGCTGAAATTGCCGTCCGGCCCGCGGAAGGCGCCGATCTTGCGGATCTCGCTGTTGATGAGGTTGTCGCCCGTGGTGAAGCCCTCGCGCCGCGCGTATTCGGCGATCGCGAGGCGGTCGATCAACTGGTTGAGCACGTCGTCGAGCCCGCCCTGCGCGAGAAACGCGGGCATGGACAGCGTCGGATCCTGCTGCCGCGCCCGCTCGAGCGCCTGGGTGGCGGCGCGCGAGAGCTCGGCTGTGGAAATCCGCTCCTTGCCGACCACCGCGACCCGGTCCGCACCGGCAACTCCGCCGAAACTGCCGGTATTGGCGACATCGGCCGTCGCAAAGGCCAGCGCGATCAGGCCGAGGAAACCAAGCGTGAGCAGCACGCCGAGCTTGGTCTTGAAGATGCTGCGAAAGAGCTGGAGCATGGGGTATCGGTCGTCCGGTTGGGGCGGGGCAGTCCGCCCGGTGTGCGCGCGCTTTATCGGCCCCGTCCCCTTGCGGCAACAGGTGCCAAAGGGTTTTGACCTTCCCCGAAACCTCCGCTAGCGAGCGCGCCCGTCCGGCAGATGCCGACGCAACCATCCCGAAGGATCGAACAGCTCATGGCCGAGAGGCCCTATATCGTCGGCAACTGGAAGATGAACGGCACCCGCGCGATGCTGACCGAAGCGCGCGCCATCGATCGGGCGGCGCAGCGCCTGATGAAGGTCGAGGTCGCGCTCGCGCCGCCGTTCACGCTCATTCACGCGGTCCACAAGGAAGTGGAGCAGATCGGCGTCGGTGCGCAGGACTGCCACGCTGCGAAGGACGGCGCCTTCACCGGCGATGTGTCCGCCGCGATGGTCGCCGACGCGGGCGCCAAGTTCGTCATCCTGGGCCACAGCGAGCGGCGCCAGGGCCATGGCGAGAGCGATGCGCTGGTCGCAGCCAAGATCGGTGCCGCGCTTTCTGCTGGCCTCCGCGTCATCCTGTGCTGCGGCGAAAGCCTCGAAACGCGCGACGCGGGCAGGGCGGAGGCTTTCGTCCTCGGCCAGCTGCGCAGCGCCTTCGCCCATGTCGACGATGCGGCCGAAAAGCTCACCGTGGCCTATGAGCCGATCTGGGCCATCGGCACCGGCCGCACTGCCGGCCTCGATGACATCGCCGCCATGCACGCCGCGATTCGCGGGCTGATCGGCGAAACCTTCGGGGAGGAGGCCGCGGGCCAGGTCCGCATCCTCTACGGTGGATCGGTGAAGCCCGAGAACGCGCGCGAGATTCTCGCTCTTGAGGATGTCGATGGTGCGCTCGTCGGCGGGGCGAGCCTGACCGCCGAGAATTTCCTCGGCATCGTCCACGCCGCCATCGGCGACGACGCCGTCTGACCTTGCCGCGTCTGCCCGCGCCCCCTAGATAGCCACCTAAACTTTCAAACCGGACCGAACCCCCGATGTTTCTCTTCTTCACGGTCATTCAGGCGCTGGTCGCCGCGGCGCTCGTCGGCGTCATCCTGATGCAGCGCTCGGAAGGCGGCGGCCTCGGCATTGGCGGCAGCCCGACGGGCATGCTCAGCGCGCGCGGCGCGGCCGATTTCCTGACCCGGGCGACGAAGTGGCTGGCGGTGCTGTTCGTCGGCCTTTCGATTCTACTTGCGGCCCTGGCCGTCGGCGAAACCGGCACCGGAGATCTCGAAACCACCCTCGACCGCAACGTGAAGCCTGCGGCACCGGCGGACCCGCTGGGCGGACCGGCCTCGCCGGCGGGGGGCGCGCTCGGTCCACAGCCCGCCCCAGCACCGGCTCCCGCAGCCACGGCGACGGCGACCACGGCGCCCGATCCGCTCGGCGCGCCCGCGAACTAAACCTCACCGCTGTGGATTGAATGCTGGCGGGGCCACGCCCCGTCGCATTGCCACGCATTGGCGCTTGCGCCGAATCCGACCTCACGCTTAAGGCCCGGCTCCCATGGCGCGGTATATTTTCATCACCGGCGGCGTGGTCTCCTCGCTCGGCAAGGGTCTCATGGCGGCATCGCTGGCGGCGCTGTTGCAGGCGCGCGGCTACAAGGTCCGCATCCGCAAGTTCGACCCCTATCTCAACGTCGATCCGGGGACGATGAGCCCCTACCAGCACGGCGAGGTCTATGTGACCGACGACGGCGCGGAGACCGACCTCGACCTCGGCCACTACGAGCGGTTTACCGGCGTTTCCGCGCGCCAGGCCGACAATGTCACCTCGGGCCGCATCTACCAGCAGATCATCGCCAGGGAGCGGCGCGGCGACTATCTCGGCGCGACCGTGCAGGTGGTCCCGCACGTCACCGACGCGATCAAGGAATTCGCGCTCGCCGACCAGGGCGACCACGACTTCATCCTGTGCGAATTCGGCGGCACGGTCGGCGATATCGAGGGGCTGCCCTTCATGGAGGCGATCCGCCAGCTCAGGAACGAGATGGAGCCGTGGCAGACGCTCTCGGTCCACGTCACGCTGGTGCCCTACATCAAGGCCGCGGGCGAGCTGAAGACGAAGCCCACCCAGCATTCCGTGCGCGAGCTCGCCAGCCTCGGTATCAAGCCTGACATCCTGCTGTGCCGCGCCGAGCACCCGATCCCGGAAAGCGACCGCCGCAAGATCGCGCAGTTCTGCAACGTGCGGGCCGAGGCTGTCATTCCCGCGCTCGATGCGCCGTCGATCTATTCGGTGCCGCTGCAATATCATGCCGAGGGGCTCGACCGCGAGGTGCTGCGCGGCTTCGGCATCACCGATGCGCCCGAGCCCGATCTTACGCGCTGGTACGACGTCGTGGACCGCTTCACCCACCCCGAAGGCGAGGTGACGATCGGCGTGGTCGGCAAATATGTCGGCCTGCCCGACGCCTACAAGAGCCTGAACGAGGCGCTTGTCCACGGCGGCATGGCGCACCGGGTGAAGGTCAACATCAAGTGGCTCGATGCCGAGCTGTTCGAGGGCGAGGACGCGGATCTCGCGGCCCGTCTGGAACCGATGCACGGCATCCTCGTGCCCGGCGGCTTCGGGGAGCGCGGCAGCGAGGGCAAGATCGCATCCGTTCGCTTCGCGCGCGAGCGAAGGGTGCCATTCCTCGGCATCTGCCTCGGGATGCAGATGGCCTGCATCGAGGGTGCGCGTGCGGCAGGACATCCTGATGCCAGCTCGACCGAATTCGGACCCACCGAGGAACCGGTGGTCGGCATCATCACCGAATGGATGAGCAAGGAAGGCCTCCAGAAGCGCGAGGCTTCGGGCGATCTGGGCGGTACGATGCGACTGGGCGCCTACGAGGCGAAGCTGGCCGGAAACAGTCAGGTCTCCAGCGTATATGGCGGCGCGGCCAGCATTTCCGAACGTCATCGCCACCGCTACGAGGTCAACGGCGCCTACATCGATGCGCTTGAGAAGGACGGGCTGATCTTCTCGGGCATGTCGCCCGACGGGCTGCTGCCTGAGATCGTGGAGCGGCCCGACCACCCATGGTTCATCGGGGTCCAGTTCCACCCGGAACTGAAGTCCAGACCCTTCGATCCGCACCCGCTGTTTGCCGGATTTATCGGAGCAGCGTTGGATCAGGCGCGGCTGGTGTAAATAATTCTTTCGGGACTCCGCTCCGCCTAAGCTGTTGTCCGATTTCGTGAACTGCGGCTGGCGCGGGCGTCTGCGCGTGCCCGGCGCGGTGGCGGTTTTCAACAATCGCTTTATCTTATGCTAATATGGTGCAAACGGGCGCGCCCGAGGGCTGCGGCATGGGGTCATCGCCCATCGCATCCGGGAGTTTTGGCTTGCTTCGGCTTGGGCTGTCTTTTGCGACCCGGACAGCCGATACCGAGGCAGGGCGGCGCCAAGCGTCGCGGGGGCGGTGCCGCAAGGCACCGCCCCCAATATTTCGATCAACAGCTTTGCAGCCGCGCTCAGGCAGCCTTGGTGCCGGTATCGTCCTGGACGATTTCGAGCCCCGGGCGCTCCGCGGCGGCGCCGACGGCGATCTTCTTGGGCTTCATCGCCTCGGGCACCTCGCGCACGAGGTCGATCACCAGCAGGCCATCGGCGAGGTCGGCCTGTGCCACCCGCACGAAATCCGCCACCTCGAACCGGCGCTCGAACCCGCGATTGGCGATGCCGACGTGCAGCATCTCGCCTTCGGGCGCATCCTCGCGCTTCTTGCCGACGATGGTCAGCAGGTTCTGCTGCGCGGTGATGTCGAGGTCGTCACCCTTGAAACCGGCGACCGCGAGAGTGATGCGGTAGGCATCCTCGCCCCGGCGCTCGATATTGAAGGGGGGATAGTTCTCGCCGCCATTGGCACGGGCCTGGTTTTCAAGCAGGTCGAACAGGCGGTCGAAACCGACGGTGCTGCGGCGGTAGGGAGTGAAATCGAAACGGTTCATGGCAAACAAATCCTCCTGTGAGCAATTCGCACGTGGAAGACCCGTGTCCGGCATCTTCCGATGACGTCCGGCAGTCCTTGCGGCACTTCCGAACAATCTCCAGATAGGTGGCGACAGCACGCTTTCAAGAGCTCAAACCTCCGGGCCAAGGTTCTGCAATGCAAGGATAATTACATGCCTTCTCACGAAGTCACCATCTTCACCAAGTTCGGTTGCCCCTATTGCCACCGCGCCAAGGCGCTGCTCGACAGGAAGGGTGTCAGCTATACCGAGCATGACGTGACAATGGGCGGCAAGGAGCGGGAAGAGATGATGCGCCGCGCCCCGACGGCGCGTACCGTTCCGCAGATCTTCGTCGGCGAGGTCCATGTCGGCGGATCGGACGAGCTCGCCGCGCTCGAGCGACGCGGCGCGCTCGACGCGCTCCTGGCGGGTTGATGCCGAAGGTCGCGGTCCTGCAGATGACGGCCGGCATCGACCCGGGGCGCAATGCCGGGACGATCGCGGAGGCAGCGGCGCAGGCGGCAAGCGAGGGCGCTGCGATGCTGTTCACGCCCGAAATGAGCGGCTTTCTCGACCGGGACCGGGCGCGCGGGGCGCAGACGATCCGGCACGAGGAGGGCGATCCGGTGCTGGCCGCTGCAAAGGCCGCCGCGCAGGACGCGAAGCTGTGGATCGCGCTTGGCTCGCTGGCGATCGACCGCGGCGATGGGCGCTGGGCGAACCGCTCCTTCCTGATCGCGCCCGACGGCGGCGTGCGGGCCCGCTACGACAAGATGCACATGTTCGACGTCGATCTGGCGAGCGGCGAGAGCTGGCGCGAATCCAGCGCCTATCGAGCCGGGGAGGAAGTGGTGTCGGTGCCCGACACGCCGGTCGGCACGCTCGGCCTTTCGATCTGCTACGATTTGCGCTTTCCCGCTTTGTTCGAGGCGCTTGGGCGGCGAAGCTGCGACGTGATCGCGATCCCGGCTTCCTTCACCGTGCCCACCGGCAAGGCGCACTGGCACGTCCTCCAGCGCGCCCGCGCGATCGAGGCGAGCGCTTTCGTCGTGGCCGCAGCGCAGGTCGGCGAGCACGAGGACGGGAGGCGGACCTATGGCCACAGCCTGGTGGTCGATCCTTGGGGCGAGGTGCTGCTCGACATGGGCGGCGAGGCGCCGGGGTTGGGCTTTGCCGAGATCGACCTAGCCCGCATCGCCGAGGTGCGCGCGCAGGTGCCGAGCCTTGCCAATCGCCGCGAAATCGCCAGTTAGGCTCTCGATGATCGTCTTCGACCTCTCCTGCGACAACGCTCACACCTTCGAAGGCTGGTTCGGTTCGTCCAATGACTTTGCCAGCCAGCAGGCGTGCGGGCTGGTAACCTGTCCGGTGTGCGGGAGCGCTGCCGTCACCAAGGCTCCGATGGCCGCCGCCGTTCCGGCCAAGGGCAATCGCAGCGCAGAAACGAAGCAGGCTGTCGCTGGCGGCGCGATGCCGCCCGCGGTCGCCGAAGCCTTCAAGGCGCTTGCTGCCGCGCAGGCCAAGGCCCTGGCGAACAGCGAATGGGTCGGCGACCGCTTCGCTGCCGAGGTGCGCTCGATGCATTATGGCGAGACCGAGGAAAAACTCGTGCACGGCCGCGCATCTAGGAAAGACGCGGCGGAACTGGTTGAGGAGGGCATCGCCGTCGCCCCGCTACTGGTGCCGGTGCATCCGCCCGAGGAATTGAACTGACACCGGAAAAGCCTGGTGCGCCCGACAGGATTGGCGGCTGCGCCGTCTTCGCCGCGGTGTGGCTTCGACTCCGAACCGAGGTCCGAACCTGAGGCGCCACACCAAAGAGACCACCCCCGGGCGGGATGGCCTTTTTTGGTGCGCCCGACAGGATTCGAACCTGTGGCCCCCAGATTAGGAATCTGGTGCTCTATCCTGCTGAGCTACGGGCGCGCCGGACGGTCTGTTAGCTGGCGCGCCGGAGGCTGACAACTAGCCGGCTTTCGCCTTCGCGTGTTCCTCGCGGGCCAGCGCGTGGAGCCAGTCGGCGTGCTTGGGCGCCTTCTTGGTCTGCGACCATTCCTCCAGCATCAGCGGGGCGACGCGCTTCAGCTCGGCATATTGCTCTTCGGTTCCGATATCGGCGGCGAGTTCGACGCGGTGGCCGTTGGGGTCGAAGAAGTAGATCGACTTGAAGATGCCGTGATGGGTCGGGCCGAGGACGTCGATGCCGAGCCCTTCGATATGCGCCTTGGCGGCGAGCAGATCCTCCTCGGACGCCACGCGGAAGGCGAGGTGCTGAACCCAGGCCGGGGTGTTCTCGTCGCGGCCCATGTTCTTCTGGTTGGGCAGTTCGAAGAAGGCGAGGACATTGCCGTTTCCCGCATCGAGGAAGACGTGCATGTAGGGATCGTATTCGCCGGTCGAGGGAACATGATCCTCGGCAAAGGCGGTGGTGTAATCCATGCCGAGCACGCGGCCATACCACTCCACCGTCTCCTTCGCGTCCTTGCAGCGATAGGCGGTGTGGTGAATGCCGCCGAGTTTTACGGGATGCTTGACGGGTGAGGTCGCGCTCATGCCGGCTCCTCCACCTTCAACGCGCCGCGCTTGATCTGGTCGCGCTCCATGCTTTCGAACAGGGCCTTGAAATTGCCCTCGCCGAAGCCTTCGTCGCCCTTGCGCTGGATGAATTCGAAGAACACCGGGCCGACCTGCGCCTCGGCGAAGATCTGGAGGAGCAGGCGCGGCTGGCCGCCTTCGGTGGTGCCGTCGAGGAGGATGCCGCGGGTCTTGAGCGCGCCCTCGTCCTCGCCGTGGCCGGGCAGGCGCTCTGACAGCATCTCGTAATAGGTCGCGGGCGGGGCGGTCATGAAGGGCACGCCCAGTGCCTTCAGCCGGTCCCAGGCGGCGACGAGATCGTCGCAGATCAGCGCGATGTGCTGGATGCCCTCGCCGTTGAACTGCTTCAGGAACTCCTCGATCTGACCCTTGCCGCCTTCGCCTTCCTCGTTGAGCGGGATGCGAATCTTGCCATCCGGCGCGGTCAGCGCCTTGGAGGTGAGGCCCGTATATTCGCCCTTGATGTCGAAGAAGCGGATCTCTCGGAAGTTGAAGAGCGTCTCGTAATAATCCGCCCAGTACTTCATGCGACCGTTGTAAACGTTGTGCGTCAGGTGATCGATCACGTTGAAACCGGCGCCCACGGGGTGCTTCTCGACCCCCGGGAGATACTCGAAGTCGATGTCGTAGATCGACAGACCTTCGCCGGCCTCGTCGGCATAGCGATCGACGAGATAGACGATCGCGCCGCCTATGCCGCGGATCGCTGGGATGTGCAGCTCCATCGGGCCGGTCTGCACCGCCACCGGCTCCGCGCCGCGGGCCAGCAGCTCGTCATAGGCCAGCCTTGCATCGCGCACGCGGAACGCCATGCCGCAGGCCGACGGGCCATGCTCGCGGGCGAAGAACCAGGCGGCGCTTTTCGGCTCGTAGTTGAGGATCAGGTTGATCTGGCCCTGCCGCCACAGCTGCACGTCCTTGCTGCGATGGCTGGCGACATGGGTGAAACCCATGGTCTTGAACACCGGCTCGATCACGCCCTTTTCGGGCGCGCAGAACTCGACGAACTCGAACCCGTCGAGGCCGATGGGATTTTCGAACAGGTCGGGCATGGCATTCTCTCGCAGAATTAGTTTCAATGGAAACTATTTACGTCACTGGCCGACTTTCGTCAAGGACTACGGGCGACGATCCGGTGTTCGTCGAGGTGCCTTGCATATCAAATTTTGTCCGGCGCTCTTGCCACCGGACTCGAAGTATGATTCTTGAGCGAACATGGCACGCAAACGTTCCCTCTCCCGTCGCCTCAAGCTGCCCGCGCGGCGGAGCGAGGGATTTGCGCTGGGCGCGCTGCTGGTGATGGCGGGTCTCGCGATCGCCGGACCCTCGGGCATCTTCGCCTGGAGCGAGAACCTGCGGCTGCGCGACGCGCGCCAGACGCGGCTCGCCAATCTGAAGGTGGAGCGCGACCGGCTCAAGAACCGCGTGGACCTGCTCGATCCCGCGCACGCCGACCCCGATCTCGCGGGCGAGCTGGTGCGAAGCCAGATGGGCGTCGTTCACCCCGACGAGGTGGTTGTTAAGGTCGAGGATTAGCCTCCCGATTCCGTAACGTTTTCGTATGCGTGGGGCGCGGCGTTGCATGGCCGCCGCGCTTGTGCCTATAGGCGCGAAACAGCCGCATCGGCGGCCCCGGAAGGATGCAGACTTGGCCAAAGCCCCCCGCAGCAAGAAGACCGTCCCGACAGACGCGGGCGATTTCGTCCTCCACAGCCTGCAGGAAGCGCACGAACAGCAGCGCCGTTTCGAGGCCACTACCGACCAGATGCTGCATTTCTACGAGCAGATGCTGCTCATTCGCCGCTTCGAGGAGCGTGCGGGACAGCTCTACGGCCTCGGCCTTATCGGGGGCTTCTGCCACCTCTACATCGGCCAGGAAGCGGTGGCGGTGGGTCTCCAGTCGGCGCTCAAGGAAGGTCTCGACAGCGTCATCACCGGCTATCGCGACCACGGCCACATGCTCGCCTACGGCATCGATCCCAAGGTCATCATGGCGGAGCTGACCGGGCGCCAGGCGGGCATTTCGAAAGGCAAGGGCGGGTCGATGCACATGTTCTCGACCGAGCATAAATTCTACGGCGGGCACGGTATCGTGGGCGCACAGGTGGCGCTGGGCGGCGGCCTCGCGCTCGCGCACCAGTACAAGGGCGACGGCGGCCTCTGCCTCGCCTATTTCGGCGACGGCGCAGCCAACCAGGGCCAGGTCTATGAGACCTTCAACATGGCGTCCCTGTGGAAGCTGCCGATCGTCTTCGTGATCGAGAACAACCAGTACGCGATGGGCACCGCGGTCAGCCGCTCGAGCGCCGAGACCGAATTCTATCGCCGCGGCACCGCCTTCCGGATTCCCGGCATGGACGTGAACGGCATGGACGTGCTCGAAGTGCGCCAGGCGGCGGAGATCGCCTTCAAGCACGTACGCGAGGGCAACGGCCCGGTGCTGATGGAGCTCAACACCTATCGTTATCGCGGCCACTCCATGTCCGACCCGGCGAAATACCGCACGCGCGAGGAAGTGCAGGACGTGCGCGAGCATAAGGATCCGATCGAGGGGCTGAAGAAGACCCTGCTCGACGCAGGCAAGACCGAGGACGAATTGAAGGACATCGACAGGCGCATCCGCGCCGCCGTCTCCGAAGCGGCCGACTTCGCCGAAAACTCGCCCGAGCCGGAGCTGTCCGAGCTCTACACCGACGTCCTGGTGGAGAGCTACTGATGGCCATCGAACTCAAGATGCCCGCGCTCAGCCCCACCATGGAGGAGGGTACGCTCGCCAGGTGGCTCAAGAAGGAAGGCGATGAGATCGTTGCCGGGGACATCATCGCCGAGATCGAGACCGACAAGGCGACGATGGAGTTCGAGGCGGTGGACGAGGGCACGCTCGGTGCCATCCTGGTGCCCGAAGGGACCGAGAACGTGAAGGTCGGCACCGTCATCGCCACCATGGCGGGCGAGGGCGGGGAGCCGGCATCTGCGCCCGCCACTTCTCCCGTGGCCGCTGCGCCGGAGCCGAACGCAGAGCCTGTCCGTGCCGAGCCTGCCAAAGCCACGAGCACGACCGGCGATCCCGAAATTCCGGCTGGCACCGCGATGAAGACCGTTACCGTGCGCGAGGCCCTGCGCGATGCGATGGCGGAGGAAATGCGCGCCGACGAGCGCGTTTTCGTGATGGGCGAGGAGGTCGCGCAATACCAGGGCGCCTACAAGGTGACGCAGGGCCTTCTCGACGAGTTCGGCCCCAAGCGCGTGATCGACACGCCGATCACCGAATATGGATTTTCCGGCATCGGCACGGGTGCCGCGATGGGCGGCCTGAAGCCCATCGTCGAGTTCATGACCTTCAACTTCGCCATGCAGGCGATCGACCACATCATCAACTCGGCGGCCAAGACGAACTACATGTCCGGCGGCCAGATGCGCTGTCCCGTGGTATTCCGGGGACCCAACGGCGCCGCCAGCCGCGTCGGCGCCCAGCACAGCCAGAACTATGGCCCGTGGTATGCCAGCGTCCCGGGCCTGATCGTCATCGCGCCTTATGATGCCGCCGACTGCAAGGGGCTGCTACGCGCCGCGATCCGCAGCGAGGACCCGGTGGTCTTCCTCGAGAACGAGCTGGTTTATGGCCGCAGCTTCGAGGTGCCGGACGTGGACGAATGGGTGCTCCCGATCGGCAAGGCCCGGATCATGCGCGAAGGCGCTGATGTCACCATCGTTGCCTATTCGATCGCGGTCGGCCTGGCGCTGGAAGCCGCCGAACAACTGGCCGCCGAGGGGATCGAGGCGGAGGTCATCGACCTGCGCACGCTCCGCCCGCTCGACACCGAGGCGATCCTGACGTCGCTGACCAAGACCAATCGCCTCATTATCGCGGAGGAAGGCTGGCCGACCTGCTCGATCGCGTCCGAAGTGATGGCGGTCTGCATGGAGGAAGGCTTCGACCACCTCGATGCGCCGGTGCTGCGCGTGACTGACGAGGACGTGCCGCTGCCCTATGCTGCCAATCTCGAGAAGGCGGCGCTGCTCGACAGCGCGCGCATCGTGGCAGCGGCGAAGAAGGTCTGTTACCGGAACTGAGCGGCGTGCGTCCGCTCAGGTGAAGGTGTCGGTGTACTGGTTACAGTCCGCCACGGGCGAGGTTGGGCTCGGATTGTAGATCTGGCTGAGATCGCGGTCGTCACGGACGTAGAAGGCGGCCTCGCGCCGGATCTGGAAATCGCCCAGTGCCCATGATCCGACCAGCGGAGCATAGTTGTAGGTCACTTCCGCGAAGATGATCGCGCTAGCGTCCGCTGCCTGCACCTTGTTGGCACCCGCGCCCATGCCGGTGAATCCGGGCGTGACGCCTTCTTCGGCTCCCTGCGCGCCGTAGGCAGAGGCGACGGTGAGCTTCCCCTTGCACCGCTGCCAGAAGATCTTCTGCTTGCCCGTCGCGCCGCTCGCAGTCTTCTGGAGGCTGGAGACGACAATGCGCCCGTTCGTTAGAACCTTGAGGTTATCGCCGCCCTGGATCTTCGCACCTAGCAGCGCGTCGTTCACATCGACCTCGCGCAACTGCGGCAGGCCCAGCGGCACCGACTGCTTCGCGCGCGAGAGGTTGTCGGCGACCGTCATCGCGATCTGGCTGACGCGCATATTCGCAATCGCAAGGTTCGCGAGCTCGATCGAGGTGAATGCCAGCAGCATCAGGATCGGCAGCGAATAGGCAAATTCGACCAGCACGACCGCGTCGTTGTTGCGTCGCAGGGCGCGCAGGGGCTGGCGGCGGCCGCTCGGGGCCGAAATGGTCAGGTCGGGCATATTTTCACCCCCACTCGGCTGGCTTGTGCGGAGAACGGCTGGTTTCGCAGGAACGTGGTCGCCGTCAGCGTCGTCTGGTCGGGCTGGCCGACGAGGCTCCAGAACGGGAACACGCGCTTGTAGGTGATCGAGGCCTTGATCGAGACCACGTCCTGCGCGCCGCCGCGGCCCGCCACGCCCACGTCCTGGTCCCAGGCACCGTTACCGTTCCGGTCCACGAAGCATTCGGTCGCGGCGTCATAGCTGCCATTGCCGTTGCTGTCGGTGAAGTCTTCCGGCAGACCGATATCGTTGTAGTTCTGGTAATACGTCGGATCGAGCGTGAAGCTGATGACCGTGTTCGGATCGCTCGAGGGCACGACATTGCGCACCTTCTGGTTCACCTTGCTTTCGATATCGGTCCAGAGCGTGTTCTCGAGGGAGGCCTGGCGCGCGCCCTCCTGCACCGCTCCAGACAGCGCGGACTGGATATAGAGCGCATAGCCTTGATCGAAGATGCCCATCAGCAGCAGGCAGAAGATCGGGGCGACGAAGCCGAACTCCGTGATCGCGATTCCGGCCTCGTTCCGGCGGAGCCGACTGATGAGGGCCCGACGCGCGCGGCGCGGCATGATAACCACCGTGCCGCTCACTGGACCAGCCTCAGGTCGGCGATATCGCGCGCGATGGCGTTGAAAGCATTGTTGAGGTCGGATGCATTGTTAGCCTGGTAGGCGCGGCCCGGGTCGGCGCAGTTGGCCAGGTTGCCCGTCACGGTTGTTCCGAACGCAATCGCCCAGATCGCCACGGTGCCGCGGTGTGCGTCGCACAGCGCCTGGAAGCGGCGGGCGTGAAGCGTGGCGGCGGCGACGCCGGTATTCCCGGTGATCCGTCCCGACACCTTTTCAAGACCGTAGGAGGTGATCGAGTTGTCCGCGGACACTGGCTCACCGTCGGTCAGGAAGATGATGTGACGGCTGATCTGTCCGCCGTTCGGGCCCACGAGGTTGCGGCTCGCGAACATGCCCTGCGGCGCGATGAAGCGCAGCCCCCACACCATGCCGATGTCAAGATAGGTGTAGCCACCGGGCTGAAGTGAATCGATGTAGCTGTTGAAATCCGTCTGATTGATGACATTCAAGTTCCGCATCCGGGCCGAGGGACAGGTGCCGCTCGCCGAACCGTAGGTCGTTGCCGTCGTGAGATTGGCCCGCTGGTTGCGGTTGTAGGTCAGATTGTCGACGATCGGACGCCAACGATAGTCGTCGGACTGGCTGTAGCCGGACAGGAAGTTCAGATCGAGTGCGCCCGACGGGATCGGGGCGAAGTTGGTGACTGCCACTGTCTTGCGTTCCTCGATGCATCCGTCCCAGCTGAAGCTGGAGATGCCGAGGCCCGTTGTATTCGACATACTGGCGAGTTCGACGGGCGAGTAAGGACCGGGGCCAGGCGCGGTGAAATACTGGTTGACCGAAGTCGCGTAGCGGATACTGCTGCCCGATTTGTACCCGGTCACGTTGTATGTCACTGGCATATAGGTCCAGTTCTTGAACTTGTACTGCGGCACGTTGCGTACGAACTTGGTCCAGATCACCTTACGGGTGCAGGCTCTGTATCGACTGGTCTTTGCGCCGTTGCCGTCTTCCCAGGTGTTTGATTTTCGTTCGAACGTGATTTCCCAGTAATAGCTACCGGTTGTCGGCTTGTCCGTCTGGGCGGCGGTGTTCCCGTCTGCAACGTAGAGGGTCGAATAACCGACGCCCGCGCCTCCGGGCCACGACGTCTGCGGGTAAAGGAATACCTGCCTGTTGGAAGCGTCGTCGATCGAGAACGACAGGTTCTGCCCGTAGTTGCTGCAATCGTTGTTCGACATCTTCGTGTAGGCAGCGGTGTCGTCCTTGTATGGCTCGATCGTGTCGTTATCGCCGGCGTGATATGTCTGTTGCAACACGACCGGCGAGGTATTCGGATCGTCGATCCAGTCTCCATTTCCGCCTGTCGTTTCGAAGTTGGCGACGCGCGACTCGACCACGGCGTTATCGACCAGCGCGGTTAGCGGCAGTTCGCCCTTGCTCGTATCCGGCGAGGCCTTGAACAGGTCCTTGCCATTGGTCGTCTGGCTGTAGGGAACGAAACCATAGCGAATCTGGCCCGCGTTCGCGCCATTGGCCTGCATCTGGGTTTGCAGCGTCGTGTAGAACTGCTTGGCCGCCGACTTCAGCGAATCGATCTTGGGGATGCCATTGATGTCATCTGCCATCGACCCGGTGACATCGAGCACGAATACGATGTCGATGTTCGGAATCTGGATATCGGCACTACAGCTAACCGAGGCGGTCTGATTGCTGAAACCGAAGATCCGCATCAGCGTCATCGGGATATTGGTCGAAGCGGTCGCGCTCAGCTTGCCATTGCCGTCCGCCGAGGCATTCTTGACCGTCCCGGTGGTCTGGAAATCCGAATCCTGGAAATTGAAGTTGAACATCGCGTTGAAGCGTTCTTGCGCGGTGGTGTCGTAGGTCGCCGTCTGCATGGCCTTGCGCCCGGCCAGGACCGCCGAGTCGCACGCGGATTGCAGGCGACTGCGCACGAGGTACATCCGGCTCGCGTCGATCGCGCCGCCGACCACGCCGATCATCGGGACGACCGCCGCCGCGGTCATCGCGAAGACGTTACCCGCGACATCGCCGCCCAAACGTGACAGGAAGCTCCTGCCTGTTCTGAAACCCCCACCAAGTCGTGCCATTTCGAGTGCTCGCGAATTCCGGATTGGCGAGCCATAACCCCGCCATGGCGAACGAAGTTCTCACGTCCGTGGTTAATGCCGCGGTAAATTGCAGTTTACGCAGGAATCCGGGCTAGACGGTGCACGAGATATCGAGTTTTCATGATCTTGGCGCTGCCGAACGGCTGGCGCTCGTCTATGCGAGCGGGGCGGTGAAAGCATGCTTCATGGCGTTGCTGATGGTTGACGCGCATCTGCGCGGCATCGCCGTTGTCCCTCGCGAGGCGATGCTGACGCAGGTGCGGCTGGCATGGTGGCGCGAGGCGCTGTCCTCGCCGTCGTCGCCTGCGACCAACGCGCATCCGGTCCTGCGCGCAGCCGTATCGGCTTTCGGTGAGCGGAAGTCCATCCTGGTTGCGCTCGTGGACGCGTGGGAGGCGGTGGCGGTTGGCGAGGAAAGGGGCGACGCATTGACTGCGCTCGCCTCGGCGAGGGCCGCCCTCTGCTCGGCCATCGCACCGGCCGCTCGGCGGGAAGCAGTGCAGGCGCATTGCGCCGTGTGGAGCGAGGCGAGCGCGTTGCAGATCGGCAAGAACGCCCGCAATGCCCACCCGAACCTGAAAGCGACGCGATTGCCCTCTCTCCCGCGCGAGCTGAGACCACTGGCGGTTCTTGCAGGACTAGCCCGACGCAGCCTCCTGCGCGGCGACGGGGAGTTTCTTGGCGACCGACTGAGCCCGCTTGCCGCGATCCGGCTTGGCATTTTCGGGCGGTAGATTATCCAGCCGGAAAGCGCGGCAAGCCGCGGGGGAGCGCAAATGAATCGGACCATCCTGGGAGCGCTTGGGGCGCTGTCGCTGGTAGCTGTCGGCCTGTTCTGGTGGCAGGGCCGGGCGGAAGTGGAGCGCGGCGCTCCGCCGCCCGCTCCGGCAGCGCCGACGCCCACGCCGACAGGTCTTCCCAGCGCCGACGTCGCGGGAATGATCGGGCCACCCCCGCCCGAGGCCACCGAACTGACGAAGGAGCAGCAGCGCTTCGGCCGCTACGACCGCGACCGCGATGGCAAGATCAGCCGGACGGAAATGCTCTCGACCCGCACCGATGCGTTCCGCAAGCTCGATGAGGACCGCAACAACCTGCTGACCTTCGAGGAATGGGCGGTGGCGACCGTCGACCGCTTCGAAGGCGCCGACGCCAATCGCGACAACGCCCTCGACGCGGAGGAATTCGCAACGACCAAACCAAGGCGGGCGGCGAAGCCTGCCTGCAAATGTTGAGCCGCGGCTAGGCGGTCCGGCGGGCGAGCGCTTCCTTCGCGGCGATATATTCCGCCTCGAGCCTCGCCACCGTCGCCTCCACCGGCGCCACCTCGGTCACCGTCCCCACGCCCTGGCCTGAGCCCCAGATATCCTTCCACGCCTTGGCCTTGGTGTTGCCGCCGCTGCCGAAGTTCATCTTGCTGGGATCGCTTTCGGGCAGATTGTCGGGGTCCATTCCAGCGGCCTCGATACTGGAGCGCAGGTAATTGCCGTGCACCCCGGTGAAGAGGTTCGAATAGACGATGCCGTCGGCTCGCGCATCAACGATGGCCTGCTTGTAGCCGTCGGCGGCATTGGCTTCGGTCGTGGCGATCCAGGGGCTGCCGATATAGGCAAAATCCGAGCCCAGCGCCTGTGCGGCGAGGATCGAGCGGCCGTGGCCGATGGCGCCCGAAAGAGCCACCAGCCCGTCGAACCAGCTGCGGATTTCCTGCATCAGGGCAAAGGGGCTGAGCGTACCCGCATGGCCGCCAGCGCCGGCCGCGACCGGTATCAGGCCGTCGGCCCCCTTCTCGATCGCTTTCCTTGCAAAGCGGCCGTTGATGACGTCGTGCATCGTTATCCCGCCCCAGCCGCGCACTGCCTGGAAGATTTCCTCCCGCGCACCCAGCGATGTTATGACCAAGGGCACCTGCCATTTTGCGCAGGTCGCCATGTCTGCCTCGAGCCGGTCGTTGGTCTTGTGGACGATCTGGTTGACCGCGAAGGGCGCGGCGGGCCGTTCCGGATTGGCGCGATTGTGCGCGGCCAGTTCCTCGGTGATGCGGTGGAGCCATTCGTCGAGCTCGCTCTGCGGCCGCGCATTAAGGGCGGGGAAGCTGCCAACGATCCCCGCCTTGCATTGCGCGATCACCAGCTCCGGCCCCGAGACGATGAACAGCGGCGAGCCGATCACGGGCAGGCGCAGGCGGTCGAAGGGGGCGGGCAGGGTCATCTGGTCTCCAATGCGCAACGTCCTCCGTTCGTATCGAGCGGAGGACGCAGTCCGTAGTCGAGATAGGGTGTCGTGTTGCCGTGTCTCGACTTCGCTCGACACGAACGGAGGATGGTTTTCAAGTGAGGACCTGCTCGATCCGGTAGATCCGCGCCGCGGTGCCCGCGAAAAGCTTGCGCTTCTCGTCCGCCGAGGCGCCGGAGGCGAGACGCTTGAAGGCATTCCACAGCACCGGATAGGTCGCGCCCCAGCGATCGACCGGATAATTGCTCTCGAACATGGCCCGATCGACGCCGAAGGCCTCGATGCAGGTCTCGACATAGGGACGCCACAGGGCGGCGAGATACTCGGAGCCGTGGCCTTTGGCCGGACCGTCCTCGGGCATGCCGCAGAACGCCATCGCCAGCCCGCCGAGCTTGACGACGACATTGGGATATTCGGCCAGGGCATGGATGCTGCGCCGCCAGCGATCGAAGTTTTCGTGCAGCGTGCCGCGATATCCCGCGATGTTCAGCGGTGTTCCGCAGTGATCCAGAACGATGGTCTGCTCCGGGAAGGCGCGGGCGAGGTCAACAAGGTCACCCAGCTGCGGCTCTAGCAGCCAGGCGTCGAAAGTCAGTCCGCGCTTGGCGAGCTCTGCGAAGCCTTCGCGAAATCTTGCATCGAGGTAGAGCGCTTGGGGCGCGTGAAATGGAGGGCCGAGCACTTGGGGGTCGGCATCCCACGCGGCGGCATGGCGGATGCCGACGAAGCGCGGAGACGCGGCCGCGAGCGCGTCGAGCACCGCTCCGACGCAGGCACCGAGCGTGAGGTCCGCATGGCCGACGATCGCCGCGCAGGGCCTGAAATCTCCATAGAGCCCGCTTGCCCCCTGGGCCGCAACGCCGTTCACGAACTCGACCTCGCCAACCGTCTTCAGATCGTCGCCGCGCGAGGCGTCGTAAAAGGCGCCGCATTCCATGAAGACGGTGCCAATGACGTTGTGGCCCGACTGCGTGTCGGTCAGCAGCGTATCGAAATTGTAATAGGCCGCGCCAACAAGCGCCTCGAGAAAATCGTGCCGCGGTTCGGGAAATGCGCCGAGCAGGGGCCGCAGGTCCCACAAGTGGTGGTGCGGATCGATGATCGGCAGGTCGGGATCGATGATGTCTTCTGTCATGGTGCTCGGCTAGTCCTCGCCGCCTCCGTTGATTGCGTTTTGGTGACAACCGCATTCCCCGCGCTGAGTACGGCGCGGACGCTGGCGGAGGCGACGTCGGTGTCGATGCCGCAGCCCCAGATCGTGCGACCGTCGGGCAACGCGCATTCGAGATAGGCAGCGGCGCGCGCCTCGGTCCCGGCGCCAAGCGCATGCTCGCTGTAGTCGCGGACCTCGAGCGCGATGCCGAAGCTGTCGCGCAGGGTCGCCACCACCGAGGAAATGAGGCCATTGCCGCGCCCGCTGACGCTGGTCTCGCGCCCATCGACCGAGATCGTGCCGGCGAAGATGCGGGTGCCGTCGGGCGCGCGCTTCTCCTCGTAATCGACGAGGCGCAGATGGCGCGGCTCGATCTTCACGAAATAGGCGCGGCGGAAGGCGTCCCAGATGTCGGCGGCGGTCAGCTCGCGGCCAAGCTCGTCCGCCATGCGCTGGACGTGCGGGCTGAAATCGGCCTGCATCTTCTTGGGCAGCTTTAAACCCTGGTCCTGTTCCAGCACCCAGGCGAAGCCCCCCTTGCCGGACTGCGAATTGACCCGGATCACTGCCTCGTAGCTGCGGCCGAGATCGGCGGGGTCGATAGGCAGATAGGGCACGCGCCATTGCGGCGAGTTCTGCCCCTCGCGTGCCGCGAAACCCTTTTTGATCGCGTCCTGGTGGCTGCCCGAAAAGGCCGTGTAGACGAGCTCGCCGCCGTAGGGATGGCGAGGGTGAACCGGAAGCTGGTTGCAGTATTCCACCGTCTCGATCACCCGGTCGATATCGGAGAAGTCGAGGCCGGGGTCGATTCCCTGCGTGTAGAGGTTGAGCCCCATCGTCACCAGGCAGCAATTGCCGGTCCGCTCGCCATTGCCGAACAGGCAACCCTCGACCCGGTCCGCGCCTGCCATCAGCCCCAGCTCTGCAGCCGCGACGCCGGTGCCGCGGTCGTTGTGGGTGTGAAGCGAGATCACCGCGCTTTCCCGGTTCGGCAGGTTGCGGGCGAAATACTCGATCTGGTCGGCGTAGATATTGGGCGTCGCCGCCTCGACCGTGGCGGGCAGGTTCAGGATGATCGGGTGCCCGGGTGTGGGCGCGAGCACCGCCATCACCGCCTCGCAGACCTCGAGCGAAAAATCGAGTTCGGCGGTGGAGAAGGTCTCAGGCGAATACTGGAAATGCCAGTCGGTGCCGGGCTGCTTCGCCGCCTCGTCACGCATGACCTTGGCGCCCGCGACGGCGATGGCCTTCACCTCCTCGCGGCTCATCCCGAACACGATCTCGCGCCATGCCGGGCTGACCGCGTTGTAGAGGTGGACGATGGCCTGCTTGGCACCTGCAAGGCTACTGAAACTGGTACGGATCAGGTCTGCCCGGCTTTGCGTGAGGACCTGGACGATCACGTCGTCGGGGACGCGGCCAGAGCGGACGAGGCCGGAGATGAAATCGAACTCGGTCTGCCCGGCGCTGGGGAAGCCGATCTCGATCTCCTTGAGGCCGATTTCGACGAGCAGGTCGAAGAAGCGGGTCTTCTTCGCCCCGTCCATCGGATCGACGATCGCCTGGTTGCCGTCGCGCAGGTCGGTGGAGAGCCAGCGCGGGGCGCGCGTGATCGTGCGACCCGGCCACTGCCGGTCGGGCAGCAGGACTTGCGGGAAGGCTGAATATTTGACGCTCGGATCGGGGAGCATGGACATCGGAATCTCGACTGGCTGACGGCGGGGCTGCGGCGGTGGTGGTCCCTCAGGCGCGGCGCGCCGCGTGGCACGCCGGGTTCACGCCCGAGGGCGGATAAGTCGTAGCGGCAGCCCGATGTTCGTCATGCCCGATGCATCGCGCAAATTCCCCCGCAGGGCAAGCAGGAAGGCAGCTCCGGTCGAAAACCGCCTTCCATCGCCTAGTTGACCGCCTTGTCGACCAGCTTGTTCTTGCCGATCCACGGCATCATGGCGCGCAGCCTGCTCCCGACCTGTTCGATCGGATGCGCGGCGGCCGCCTTGCGGCTGGCCTTGAGTTCGGGCTGGCCGGCCTGGTTGTCGAGCACGAAGTTCTTCACGAAGCGGCCCGACTGGATGTCCTCGAGCACGCGCTTCATCTCGGCCTTGGTTTCCTCGGTGATGATGCGCGGGCCGGTGGTGATGTCGCCGTATTCGGCCGTGTTGCTGATCGAATAGCGCATGTTGGCGATGCCGCCTTCATACAGTAGGTCGACGATCAGCTTGGTTTCGTGGAGGCATTCGAAATAGGCCATCTCGGGCGCGTAGCCCGCCTCGACCAGCGTCTCGAAGCCGGCCTGGATCAGGTGGGTGATCCCGCCGCACAGCACGGCCTGCTCGCCGAACAGGTCGGTCTCGCATTCCTCGCGGAAATTGGTCTCGATGATGCCCGAGCGGCCGCCGCCCATGGCGCTGGCGTAGGACAGGGCGAGCGCCTTGGCGAAGCCATTGCCGCCGGACTGGGTGCTCTCCTGGTGAACCGCGATCAGGCACGGCACGCCGCCGCCCTTCATATATTCGCTGCGGACGGTGTGGCCGGGGCCCTTGGGCGCGATCATGATGACGTCGAGCTCGGCAGGCGGCTCGATCAGACCGAAGTGGACGTTGAGGCCGTGCGCGAAGGCGAGCGCGGTGCCGGGGCGCATCCGGCCCGCCATGTCATTCGACCAGATCGCCGCCTGGTGCTCGTCGGGGGCGAGAATCATGACGAGGTCGGCCCATTCGGCGGCTTCGGAATTGGTCATCACCTTGAAGCCCGCGTCCTGCGCCTTCCTCGCCGTGGCCGAGCCGGGGCGCAGCGCGACCGCGACCTCGGCGACGCCGGAGTCGCGCAGGTTCTGCGCGTGTGCGTGGCCCTGGCTGCCATAGCCGACGATGGCGACCTTCTTCCCCTTGATGAGGCCGGTGTCGCAATCCTTGTCGTAGTAGACCTGCATTCTATCCATCCCTTCGTCATCCCCGCGCAGGCGGGGAACCAGTCCCGGTTGTGCGCTGAGCGCAAGTGAAATCCCGCTGGATGCCCGCCTGCGAGGGCATGACCAGACGTGCTGGTGTCAGGAGCCCTCCGCTCCCCGCATCATGCCCACGATCCCCGAGCGGCCGACCTCGACCAGCCCCAGCTCGCGCATCAGCACGAGGAAGCTGTCGATCTTGTCGGGGGCGCCGGTGATCTCGAAGACGAAGCTGGCGGTCGTGGTATCGACCACCTTGGCGCGGAACAGCTCGGCGATGCGCAGCGCCTCGACGCGCCTGTCGCCCTGGCCCGCGACTTTGACAAGCGCCAGTTCGCGCTCCACGTGCGGGCCCTGCTCGGTGAGGTCGGTGACCTTGTGGACGGGCACCAGCCGTTCGAGCTGGGCGCGGATCTGGTCGATGACCTCGGGCGGACCGCCGGTGACGATGGTGATCCGGCTGATCTCGTGGTTTTCGGAGATATCCGCCACGGTCAGGCTGTCGATGTTGTAGCCGCGTGCAGTGAACATCCCGGCGATCTTGGCGAGGATGCCTGCCTCGTTGTCGACGGTCACGGTGAGGACGTGGCGTTCTGAGGCGGCCTGCTTGATTTTCACGCACCACCTCCGTTCGTGTCGAGCGAAGTCGAGACACCGTTGCATACGACCAGCGTCTCTCGACTACGGCCTGTGGCCTCCGCTCGATACGAACGGAGCAAACGGGTGGAAAGAGCGTTCACACCAATGCCTTGGCTTCGTCGTCCATCGTGCCCTCGACATGGTCGCCATAGAGCAGCATCTCGGTATGCGCGGCACCGCTGGGGATCATCGGCAGGCAGTTGGCGTCCTTCGCCACCATGCAATCGACGATCACCGGCCCGTCGTGGTCGATCATCGCCTGAATGCCGGCATTGAGATCGGCCTCGTCCTCGATGCGGATGCCCTTCCAGCCATAGGCCTCGGCCAGCTTCACGAAATCGGGAAGGCTGTCGGAATAGCTGTTCGAATAGCGGCTTTCATAGGTCAGTTCCTGCCACTGGCGAACCATGCCCATGTATTCGTTGTTGAGAATGAAGATCTTGACCGGCAGGCGGTACTGGCTCGCGGTGCCGAGTTCCTGGATGTTCATCTGGATGCTGGCTTCGCCCGCGATGTCGATGACCAGCGCATCGGGATTGCCGAGCTGCGCGCCGATCGCGGCGGGCAGGCCATAGCCCATCGTGCCGAGCCCGCCGCTCGTCAGCCACTTGTTCGGACCCTCGAAGCCGAAATATTGCGCCGCCCACATCTGGTGCTGGCCGACCTCGGTGGTAATGATCGGATCGCGGTCGCGGGTCAGCGCGAACAGCCGCTCCACCGCCTTCTGCGGCATGATAGCGTCGGTACGGGGTGGATAGGCGAGACACTCGCGCGCCTTCCAGCCGATAATCCGCGCCTTCCATTCGCCGAGGTCGCGGCCCTTGCGGCTGCCCCATGCGGACAGGAGCTGCTCCAGCACGGTGGCGCAATCGCCGATGATTCCGAGATCGACGGGCACGATCTTGTTGATGCTGGCCCGGTCGATGTCGATGTGAATCTTCTTCGCATGCGGGGCAAAGGCGTCGAGCCGTCCGGTCACCCGGTCGTCGAAGCGGGCGCCCACGGCGATGATGAGGTCGGCCTTGTTCATCGCCATATTGGCTTCATAGGTGCCGTGCATCCCCAGCATCCCCAGCCAGTCGGGGTGCGATGCGGGGAACGCGCCGAGGCCCATCAACGTGCTCGTCAGCGGCGCGCCGGTCGCGTGCTGGAGCCGGCGGAGCAGCTCTGACGCCCGCGGGCCGGAATTGACGACCCCGCCGCCGGTGTAGAACACCGGGCGCTCCGCAGCGGCGATTATGGCGATGGCGCGGGCGATCTCGTCGTCGCCTGCGGCCACGCGCGGCTGGTATCGGTGCGAGGGGAGGGGCGCTGCTGGCGCGTCGCTCACAGTCGCCATCGCAATCTGCACGTCCTTGGGAATATCCACCAGCACCGGCCCGGGGCGACCGGTGGTGGCGATGCGAAACGCCTCGGCAATCGTGGCGCCGAGCGTGTCAGGGCTCTTCACGAGGTAGTTGTGCTTGGTGCAATGGCGTGTGATGCCGACCGTGTCGGCTTCCTGGAAGGCGTCGGTGCCGATCAGCGCGGTCGGCACCTGGCCGGTGATGACGACCATCGGGATCGAATCCATATAGGCGTCCGCGATCCCCGTGACCGCATTGGTCGCGCCCGGCCCGCTGGTGACGAGCACGACGCCGGGCTTGCCGGTCGACCGGGCATAGCCTTCCGCTGCGTGGGCCGCGCCCGCCTCATGCCGGACGAGGATGTGGCGGATGTGCGAATGGCCGAACAGCTCGTCATAGATCGGGAGGACGGCGCCGCCGGGATAGCCGAACACCACTTCCACGCCCTCGGCGATCAAGGCTTCGATCAATATGGCGGCGCCACTGCGCTCACTCGTCACGTCAAGCTCCATAGGATGCAAAGCGGCCCGGCGCAGGGGTCTGAGCGCCGGGCCGACGGGGGACGCTCACAATAGCTCAGCTAGTGTCTTGGTCAAGCCTTAAATCGCAATAATAATGCTCCTAACGCATCGGAAATATAATTTTCGGACTCGAACCGCGGCCACGCAGGCGGCGACTGCCCGCGAAACCAGGTATATTGCCGCTTGGCATACTGCCGCGTGGCGGTCTGGCCAGCGAGCAAAGCCTCATCGCGCGAAAGCCTGCCTTCCAGCAGGCTCGCAATCTCCCTGACCCCGATCGCGCGCATGACGGGCAGGGCGGGATCGAGGTTTCGCTCCAGCAGGCGCGCAACCTCCGCCTGCGCGCCGCCGTCCAGCATCATCGCGAACCGCCGGTCGCAGCGCTCGAAAAGCCATGACCGGTCGGGAAGGAGGATTGCCGGGACGAGTTCGACTTGCCCGCCGATGCCGCCCTCCCGCTCGCCCTGCCACGCCGCCAGCCGCCGACCTGTCGAACGGACCACCTCGAGCGCTCGGGTGGTGCGGGCGTTGTCCGCCGGGGCGAGGCTGGCCGCAGCTGCCGGGTCCTCGCGCTCCAGTGCCGCTCGCGCGTCGGCTTGGGGCATGGCGCGCACGGCGGTGCGGATGGCGGGGTCAATCGGGGGCACTGGCGCGATCCCGTCGAGCAGGGTGCGCATATAGAGCCCGGTGCCGCCTGCCAGGATCGGGACCGCGCCCTCTGCATGGAGCGCCGCAATCTCGCGCTTCGCCGCAAGGGCCCAGTCCGCTGCCGAACACGGGACCGCTCCGTCCCACGCACCGAACAGGCGGTGCTCGATCCCGCTCATCTCGGCCACCGTCGGCCGGGCGGAGAGGACCGCGAGATCGGCATAGACCTGCGCGCTGTCGGCGTTGAGCACGACCGCGCGCTGGCCGCGCCCGGCAAGCTGCTGCGCCAGCCGCACCGCGAGATCGCTCTTGCCGCTGGCGGTCGGCCCTGCGATGAGCGCCAGCCTTGATTTGGAGGACGGGTCGGACATGCTCATCGCGCGGCTGATAGCAGAGCCGGACGGCCTTGAAACGCGGCTCGATGCAGCAATCGCGGCGCTCTCGGAAAAGGGCCTGCCCATTGCCTCGGCGGGGATGCTCGATGCTTGCAGCGAGGTGCTGGAGATCGCGCTACCGGGCGGCGATACCGAAAAGCTGCGCGACGTGATCGACACGCATTTCGCGCCCTGCGACCTTCTGCTTGCCCGCGATACCATCGCGGTGCCGCATCTCTTCGTATCCGATATGGATTCGACCATGATCGGCCAGGAATGCATCGACGAGCTTGCCGACTACGCCGGGCTCAAACCAAAGATCGCAGCCATTACCGAGCGCGCGATGCTGGGCGAGCTGGACTTTCCCAGTGCGCTGAAGGAGCGCGTCGGGCTTCTCGAGGGACTTGAGGAAGAGGCGATAACTCGCTGTCTTACCGAGCGCATCCGGCCCGAGCCGGGAGCGGCGACGCTGGTCGCGACGCTCAGGGCGCATGGCTGCCGGACGATCCTGGTGACCGGCGGCTTCCACCACTTCGCCGACCCCGTCGCCGACCACATCGGCTTCGAACGAGTGGTCGGCAACCGGCTTGCGGTGGCGAACGGGGTTCTGACCGGTGCGCTCGCGGGGCCGATCAGCGATGCAACCACTAAGGCGGCGACGCTTCGCGAGGAAGCCGCGGAGCTGGGCGAGGGGGGGCGGACCCTGGCCATGGGGGACGGAGCCAACGATATCCCGATGCTTCAGGGGGCTGACTACGGCATCGCCTATAGGGCAAAGCCCAAGGCCCGCGCCGCCGCGGACGGCTGGATCGAGCGAGGCGACCTGACCGCGGTGCTGTCGCTTCTCGGCATTCCGCGCAGCGCGTGGGTGGCGGGCTAGAGATTTCGCGGAGGAACGCCATGGGAGAGGGGGTGTGCGTCAGCGTCGCCAGCCCCGCCTGGGTCAGCGCCGCGATCAGCATCCCGCAGGCGATCGAAACGCTCTCGGTCAGGTAGTAGTTCTGCGCGTTGCCGTCCTCCTCGATGCCGCCCTTGCGCTGCGCGAACACTGCGATCGGCCACAGCGCGGTTTCAAGGAAGGGCTTGTTCGCATCGGCGCCCAGGGAGGAGAGCGCATCGAGCCATTCCTCGCCCGCCTTGCCTCCTAGAACGCGCGCTCCTCCGCTTCGGCGAGCGCGATCGCGTCCGGGAGTTGCGGCAGCGTGAGGGGCGCGATGCATCGGTCGCTATGCGCCGCTCCTTCCCCGAAAAAGCCGGGAAAAGGAAAGTGAGACGACCCGCCGTGCTATTCCCCGGCCGGCTCGGACTGGAGCTGGATGTAGTTCTGCAGCCCCATCTTCTCGATCAGCTCCTGTTGCTTCTCGAGGAAATCGACGTGCTCTTCCTCATTGTCGAGGATTTCGCGGAACAGCTCGCGCGTGACGTAGTCGCGGACCGTCTCGCAATGCTCGATGGCATCGCGCAACAGCGGGATCGCCTCCTGCTCCAGCGCGAGATCGCCGGCGAGGATTTCGGGCACGCTGTCACCGATGCGGAGCGCGCCGATGCGCTGGAAATTGGGTAGCCCGTCAAGGAAGAGGATACGCTCCGCGAGCCTGTCGGCGTGCTGCATCTCCTCGATCGATTCCTTGCGCTCGTACTGCGCCAGCCTGGCGATGCCCCAATGGTCCAGCATCCGGTAGTGGAGCCAGTACTGGTTGGTCGCGGTCAGCTCGTTGGTGAGCGCCTGGTTCAGGAATTCGATCACCTTGGGGTCGCCCCTCATCGCTCAGGCTCCTTCGATTTCAGGCAAGGCATAAGCCGTCGAGCCGGGCGATGGCCAGTGAAACCGACTCGCAATTCTGACGGAAAGAATCAGGCGGCGCGGGGTGCGAATGCGAGGCGTTGGCAGGAACGTTCGGAGGCCAGGATCGCATCGGCGTGATCCTCACACCCTCCGCACTGGAGTCGGCATCCGAGGGTAGCGTAGGCACTATCGACGTCGTCGGCGCCGCGGCGTGCCGCTTCACGGATCTGCTCGGCCCGAATCACATTGCAACTGCACACGATCATGCCGCTATAGATATGCTACTGCGAATGATTTGCAACTATGAAAATGCGAGTGTCGGAACGGCTGGCCGAGCATGGAGGGGTGGCTGGGCTTGCCTGAAATCGCGCCTGGCAGTTCGCCTCAATATTTCCCCATGCCTTGGCCGGATCGGAAACGAAGGTCAGCTTGAAGCACAATTTTTCGGATCGTGTCGGTGACGAAGCCCGGCATGGCGTCGAACCAGACCGCTGCCCGTCACGCAACGACAGCTGTTTTGCGAGCGGCGTGCCCGACTATCCGGCGCCGCTTACCCCTCCATCCACTCGGTGAAGAAGCGCCGGTGGGCTGCGCGAAGCTCGGCGACGGGGACGCCGAGCAGGCGATCCCCGCCTACTGTGCCGAGACGGCGGAAACCGACGCGGGCGGTGTCCTCGTTGCGGGTGCCCTTGGCCATCTGCGCGTTGAAGGCCGCGGCATCGGGCACGGTGATGATGTAGCGGCCCTGGTCCTCGCCGAACCACCACTGGGCCTCGGTGTAGTCCTCGTTCCGCGTTACCTCGGCGCCGAGGTTCCCGGCCATCGCCATCTCCGCGAGCGCGACCGCGAGGCCGCCGTCCGACACGTCATGCACCGCGTTCACGAGTCCCGCGGCGATCAGCTCGCGGACCGTCTCGCCGGCGTATTTTTCGAGCGTGAGATCCACCGGCGGCGCGCGGCCTTCGTCGCGGCCGTGGATTTCGCTCAGCCACAGCGATCTGCCGAGGTGGCTGCGGGTAGGATTGGGGGTCGCCCATTCCTCCGGCCAGACGAGATAGATGACGTCGCCTGCGTTCTTGAATGGCATGGTCATCATCTGCGCGTAGTCGTCGATCAGCCCGACGCCGCCGATTGCCGGGGTGGGCAGAATGGCCGAGCCGCCGCCGCCCCCGTCTTTTTGGCCAGCCTTGCTTTCGTTGTAGAGGCTGACGTTGCCCGACACGATCGGGAAATCGAGTACGCGGCAGGCGAGGCCCATGCCGTCCAATGCATGGACCAGCTGGGCCATGATCTCGGGCCGCTGCGGATTGGCGAAATTGAGGCAGTTGGTCACCGCCAGCGGACGCGCGCCGACGGCGCAGAGATTGCGATAGGCCTCGGCGATCGCCTGCTTGCCGCCCTCGTAGGGGTCCGCGAAGACGTAGCGCGGAGTGCAGTCGGTGGTGATGGCCAGCGCCTTCTTCGTGCCGTGCACGCGCACTACACCCGCATCGCCACCGGTCTGCAGCGTATCTGCACCGACCTGGCTGTCATATTGTTCCGAAATCCACCGCTTTGAACAGAGGTTCGGCGAGGCGAGGAGCTTCACCAGGTCACCGCCGACGTCGCTCGTATCGGGGCGGCTGGTTATCGGTGCAATGCCGGCCCAGGCCGCGTAGTCCTCGCGGCTGAGATAGGGCCGGTCGTACAGCGGGGCATCGGCGGCGAGCGGACCCAGCGGGATGTCGCAGACGACCTCGCCCTGCCATTCGAGCACCATGTGGCCGGTGTCGGTCACCTCTCCGATCACCGCGAAGTCGAGCTCCCACTTGCGAAAGATCGCCTCGGCCATCGGCTCCTTGCCGGGCTTCAGCACCATGAGCATCCGCTCCTGGCTTTCCGACAGCATCATTTCGTAGGGCGTCATGCCCCCCTCGCGGCAGGGGACGTTGTCCATGACGAGGCGGATGCCCGCCTTGCCGTTGGTCGCCATTTCGACGCTGGAGCTGGTGAGCCCCGCCGCGCCCATGTCTTGGATCGCAACGATGGCGTCGGTTGCCATCAGTTCGAGGCAGGCCTCGATCAGCAGCTTCTCGGTGAAGGGATCGCCCACCTGGACGGTCGGGCGCTTGGCGTCCGCATCCTCGCCGAAGTCCGCGCTTGCCATGGTGGCGCCGTGGATGCCGTCGCGCCCCGTCTTGGACCCGACATAGACAATCGGATTGCCGAGGCCGGTCGCCGCCGAATAGAAGATCTTGTCGGCGTCGGCCACGCCCACGGTCATCGCGTTGACGAGGATATTGCCGTCATAGGCGGGGTGGAAATTCGTCTCGCCCGCCACCGTCGGCACACCTACGCAATTGCCGTAACCGCCGATCCCCGCGACCACGCCCTTGACGAGATGCTGCATCTTGGGGTGCTCGGGCCGCCCGAACCGCAGCGCATTGGCATTGGCCACCGGCCGCGCACCCATGGTGAAGACGTCGCGCAGAATGCCGCCCACGCCCGTCGCCGCGCCCTGATAAGGCTCGATGTAGCTGGGGTGGTTGTGGCTCTCCATCTTGAAGATCGCCGCGAGTTTTTGTCCTTCTGGCCCGTCCCCGATGTCGATGACGCCCGCGTTCTCCCCCGGACCGCAGATCACCCAGGGCGCTTCGGTCGGCAGCTTCTTCAGGTGGATACGGCTCGACTTGTAAGAGCAATGCTCCGACCACATGACGGAAAAGATGCCGAGTTCCACGAGGTTGGGCTCGCGGCCGAGCGCGTGAAGGACGCGCTCGTATTCCTCGGCGCTGAGGCCGTGCTGTTCGACGATTTCGGGGGTGATGGCGGAGGAGGGTTCGGACATGGCCGCGCCCTTAGCGGCGGTAGCCGCCCATCGCCAGTCCTGCTGCGCGACGATGGCGGCGGGTTGTCCCCACCCAGCGGGCGAGCGCGATCAGCACCGCGTAGGAGAAAAGCGCTGTCAGCGGCATCTCGATACCATAGACGGTAGGCTGCGGGCCGAACCAGTTGATCGCCTGGAACAGCAGCATCACGCCAAACAGGATCAGCGGCGGCCCGACGGGTCCACGCGTGTTGCGCAGATAGAACCAGAACGCCGCCCCGGTCAGTGCGAGTTCCAGCGGGATCGCCACCATCGGCCAGTCCCATAGCCCGAACCCGAGTTTCGGCGGCTCCCCTGCCAGCGTTAGGTCGGGGCGGTGCACCAGCAGGTCCACGAACCAGTGCGACACCACCACCAGCGCGGCCCAGATTCCGGCGGTGAGGCTGCGCAGCGCCGTCCACACGATCACTCCGAAACCCAGGCCCCACAGTGCCGCCCCCAGCAGGCTGTGCGTGTAGGGCATGTCGTAGAGGTCCATCGGGTTCATCGCGGTTATGCCGGGCACCACGCGCATATGCTCCACCCCGAAGATCGCGAAGGAGAAGAAGGCAAGGTCCACCAGCTGCGCCGCCACGAAGAGCGTGCCCAGGCGCGGCGCCTCGGGCGAGGTACCGGCGGCGACGAAAGCGGGCGCGAAATGGCCGATATACACCGCCTCAGCGCTCCGGCGGGCGCATCTGCGGCGCGATTGCGGAAAAACCCATGCAAATCCCCTCAGCCATTCCTTGACCCGGCGCGGGGCGGCGGTCAATGCTCCGCCAGGATGGAAGAGGGACACCCCGATATCGGCGCGATGAGCTTCGAGGATGCGCTGCGCGCGCTCGAACAGGTCGTGCGCCGTCTGGAGAGCGGAGAGGCGCGGCTCGACGAGAGCATCGCCCTCTACGAACAGGGTGAAAAACTGCGGGCGCATTGCCAGGCGCGGCTCGATGCCGCGCAGGCCCGGATCGAGAAGATCGTGGCCGGGGCGGACGGCAAGCCCACCGGCACCGTGCCGTTCGACGCCGACGCATGAGTGCGGTGAGCAATCTCGTCGTCGACGACCTGCTCGGCGCCGCCTTCGCGCGTGTGCAGGCAGAGGTGGATGCGGCCTTCGATGCCTTCCTGGCCGTGCCGCAGGATAGCCGTGCCCGCCTGGTCGAGGCGATGCGCCACGCCGCGATCGGCGGCGGCAAGCGAGTGCGACCGCTGCTCCTGACCGCGACGGCGGATCTTTTCGGCGTCTCGCGCACCTCCGCGATAAATGCCGCCTGCGCCATAGAGGCAATCCATTGCTATTCGCTGATCCATGACGACCTGCCCTGCATGGACGATGACGACCTGCGCCACGGCAAGCCGACCGTCCACCGCGCCTTTGACGAGGCGACGGCGGTGCTGGCCGGCGACTCGCTGCACGCGCTCGCCTTCGACATCCTGACCCAGCCGGACACCAGCACCGATCCCTTCGTCCGTGCCGAGCTGGTCGAATGCCTCGCGCGCGCCAGCGGGTACGACGGGATGGCCGGCGGCCAGATGATGGACATGATGGCGGAGGAGGCGGACTACGACCTGCACCAGGTCACGCGGCTGCAGCAGCTCAAGACCGGCGCGCTGCTGGCGGCGAGCGTGGAGATGGGTGCGATCCTCGGACGGCTACCCGTGGAAGGTCGCGGCCCCTTGCGCGCCTATGCCCGCGACATCGGGCTCGCGTTCCAGATCGCGGACGACCTTCTCGACGTGGAAGGGGATGCGGGGCTCGCCGGCAAGGCGCTGCGCAAGGACGAGGGCAAGGGCAAGGCCACTTTCGTCACGCTGATGGGCGCTGACAAGGCGCGCGCGCAGGCACGGATGCTGGTGGACCAGGCAGCGTCCCATCTTGCCGGCTTCGGCGAGGAGGCCCGGCTGCTCCAGTCGCTCGCCCGCTTCATCGTGGAGCGCGACCGGTGAGCAGGCGGATCGGCGTCTATCCCGGCACCTTCGACCCGATCACGCTCGGGCACATGGACATCATCGAGCGGGGGGCGAAGCTAGTCGACGAGCTGATCGTGGGCGTCACCACGAATGCGTCCAAATCGCCCATGTTCTCCGACGAGGAGCGCATCGCGATGGTTTCGCGCGAGGTGGCGGGGATCGGCGGCGGGGCGGCCATCCGCGTGGTCGGTTTCGACACTCTGCTGGTAGATTTCGCCGAGGCGCAGGGTGCTTCGATCATTGTCCGCGGCATCCGCGGCGTGACCGATTTCGAATACGAGTACCAGCTCACCGGCATGAACCGCCAGTTGAACGAAAAGATCGACACCGTCTTCCTGATGGCCGACGTCGCGCTCCAGCCGATCGCCAGCAAGCTGGTCAAGGAAATCGCGAGTTACGGTGGCAACATTTCGCGCTTCGTGACTCCGGCGGTGGAGCGCGACGTGGTCGAGCGGATTGCATCCTCGGGCGCCGGACGACCACGCTAGCCCAAGCTATTCATTGCAGTGACAGCGCGCCATGCTAGACGGCGCGGGCCCAGTTTCTCCTCTTTCGACGGACCTTCGATGCTCAAGGCTTGTATCGCGCTTGCTACCCTCGCAGCAGTGACCGCTGCCCCCGCCCATGCGCTTGCCAAGCGCAAGGATGCCGCGGCAGAGGCCACCGCGCCGGCGGTCAATGCGGGCCAGTATGCCCCGGTCAATTACGACAAGACGGTGCAGCCGGAAAACGTGCTGCTGCTCGATCTGTCGAACGGCCAGCGGGTCGCGATCCGCCTTATGCCGGAATGGGCGCCAGAGCATGTTGCCCGGGTAAAGACGCTGACCCAGCAGGGGTTCTACAACAATGTCGTCTTCCACCGCGTGATCGACGGCTTCATGGCGCAGACCGGCGATCCGACCGGGACGGGCCAGGGGGGCTCCTCGCTTCCCGACCTGAAGGCCGAATTCAACCCGCAGCCGCATCTGCGCGGCACGGTCTCGATGGCCCGCGCGGCGAGCGACGACAGCGCGAACAGCCAGTTCTTCATCGTGTTCTACCCGCGCTTCGCGCTCGACAGGAAGTATACAGTGTTCGGCCGGGTGATCGAGAACATGGCCGCGGTCGATGCGATCCAGCGGGGCGAGCCGCCCGAGAACCCGACCCGCATCGTCCAGGCCTCGCTCGCCAGCGAGAACAAGCCGATGCCGGCGATGACGGCACCCGCGCAGCCGGCGATCACCGCCGACGAGCTCAACAAGCCGATCGGGAATTGACCTGACTGCGGAGCCCCGCGAGAGGCGGGGCCATGCGCGTCGATCTATTCGATTTCGAACTCCCCCCCGAACGCATCGCACTGAGACCGGTGCGCCCGCGCGATGCGGCCAGGATGCTCGTCGTGCGCGGCGAGGGGCCGTTCGAGGATGCCGGCGTGCGCGATCTGCCGCGGCTCCTGCGGGCGGGCGATGTCCTGGTGTTCAACGACACGCGCGTGATCCCGGCCCGGCTCGAAGGGCTGCGTGGAGAAGCGCGGATCGGGGCGACGCTGCACAAGCGCATCGATCTTCGGCGCTGGCAGGCCTTCGTCCGCAATTCCAGGCGCCTGCGCGAGGGCGACGTCATCGTCTTTCCGCAAGACGTCACCGCGACCGCCGAGGCCTGCCACCCCGACGGCAGCTGGACACTCGCCTTCTCTGGCGAGGAGCCTGTCGAGGTGCTGCTCGAGCGCGCCGGAACCATGCCGCTGCCACCCTATATCGCGGGCAAGCGCGGCACCGACGCGCAGGACCGCGAAGACTACCAGACCATGTTCGCGACCGAGGACGGAGCGGTGGCGGCACCGACCGCCTCGCTCCACTTCACGCCCGAACTGGTCGCGGCGCTGGATGCGGCCGGGATCGGGCGCGAGACGCTGACGCTCCATGTCGGGGCGGGCACGTTCCTGCCGGTCAAGGTGGACGATACCGACGACCACGCCATGCACAGCGAGTGGGGCCGCATAGAGCCTGAGGTTGCCGATCGCTTGAATGCCGCGCGCGCCGCCGCTGGCCGGATCATCGCGGTGGGCACCACCAGCCTGCGCCTCCTCGAAAGCGCGGCGGGCGAGGACGGGGTGATCCGCCCCTTCGCCGGCGACACCGCGATCTTCATCACCCCCGGCTATCGCTTCAAGGCCATCGACGGGCTGATGACCAACTTCCACCTGCCCAAATCGACTCTGTTCATGCTGGTCAGCGCGCTGATGGGGCGGGAGCGAATGCAGGCTACCTATGCCCATGCTGTTGCACGGCAGTACCGGTTCTACAGCTATGGAGATTCCTCACTGCTACTGCCCTGAACTGGCCGACACGGCGCTGGCATCGGGAGCCTGTCGCCGCAAGCGTCTCTCCCGTCCAAATCCAACCCGCCGCAGCGTGATGGCGGGCGGCGGCGAGAATGGCTGCCGCATCTTGCGCCAGCACCCAGAAGTCCTGGGTAAAACCGCCGCCGGATTTTCCGTCACCGCGCTTGTCGTACACAAGCGCGCCGATCGGCAAGATCATCCGGGCGGCAAGAGTGGCTCCGCCAACGGCAGGGACCGCAAATTCCTCGATGGTCAAAGGCACCCGACGGGCGCTTCGGTGCACACCGTCAGCGTAACAAAAGTTATGGCACACGCGGCGACATATACACGCATTGGATCAACCGCCCAATCGAGTCTGCCTGTCTGGCTCTTTCTGCTTGCCACCCGTGCGACCGGGCTTTCGCCCGCCTCGTATTGCGATTAGCTGAACAGCGAATGGAAACGATTCTCGAGCTCGCAGGCCTCGGCAAGACCTATCCCGGCGGGCTGAAGGCGCTCGACGGCGTCGACCTCGCCATCCGCAAGGGCGAGATTTTCGCGCTGCTCGGGCCCAATGGCGCGGGCAAGACCACGCTGATCGGCGCGGTCTGCGGCCTGGTCCGACCGACTGCGGGCACCATGCGCGCCTTCGGTCACGATCTCGCCACCGACTGGCGCGCCGCACGCCGACGCATCGGGCTCGTGCCGCAGGAAATGGCGACCGATATGTTCGAGCCGGTGATCCGCGCCGTCACCTATTCGCGCGGGCTGTTCGGCCTCGCGCCCGATGCGGGCAGGATCGAGCAGGTTCTCCGCTCGCTCAGCCTGTGGGAGAAGCGGAACGACCAGATCCGCACGCTGTCGGGCGGAATGAAGCGCCGGGTGCTGATCGCCAAGGCGCTGGCGCATGAGCCGGAGCTGCTGTTCCTCGACGAGCCCACCGCGGGCGTCGATGTCGAGCTGCGCAAGGATATGTGGCGCCAGATCGGCGCGCTGCGGGAGCGCGGGACCACCATCATTCTCACCACGCACTACATCGAGGAGGCCGAGGAGATGGCCGACCGGGTCGGCATCATCGACAAGGGCCGCCTGCTGATGGTGGACGAAAAGGCCGAGATGATGGCCCGGCTCGGCCGCACCGAGGCACGCTTCACGCTTGCGGCCTCGCTGGGGAGGATACCGCCTGCGCTGGGCGATATCCCTGTCGAGCTCGACAACGGCGGCAGAGTGTTGGTCTATCGCGGTGGCGACGGCACGGGGAAGGGCAAGGCCGAGGTGGCCGATCTTACCAAGGCACTGATCGCGGCCGGGATCGACTACACCGGGATCGACGTCCACGAGAGCAGCCTCGAGGACATCTTCGTGCAGCTTATCGAGCGCGGGGAGGTCGCGGCATGAGCTTCAATGCACGGGGTGCCTGGTCGATCTTCATCCGCGAACTGATGCGTTTCCTGCGCACCGCCTTCCAGTCGGTGCTGGCGCCGGTGATGACGACCTCGCTCTATTTCATCGTCTTCGGTGCCGCGATCGGCGGGCGGATGGGCGACATCGGCGGGGTGGACTACGCCGCCTTCATCATCCCCGGCCTGCTGATGCTGACCCTGCTGGGCGAGACGACCAGCAATGCCAGTTTCGGCATCTATATGCCGCGCTTCACCGGCACGATCTACGAGCTGCTGTCGGCGCCGGTAGGCGTCGCTGAGACGCTGATCGGCTTCGTCGGGGCGGCAGCGGTGAAGAGCCTCATCCTTGCAGCGATCATCCTCGCGACGGCGCGGCTCTTCGTCGACTATCACATCGCGCATCCAATCATCGCGTTGCTCTACATCATGCTGGTTGCCGCGGCCTTCGCGCTGTTCGGCTTCATCCTCGGCATCTGGGCGGACGGGTTCGAAAAGCTGGGCATCATCCCGATGCTGTTCCTGACCCCTCTGACCTTCCTCGGCGGCACGTTCTATTCGATCGCGATGCTGCCCAAGCCCTGGGACACGATCGCGCTGTTCAATCCGATCGTCTATCTCGTCAGCGGACTGCGTTGGGCCTTCTACGGCACGGCGGACGTCCATTTTACCGTTTCGCTCGCCATCACACTGGGTTTCCTGGCGGTCTGCGTGGCTGTGATCGCGGTTATCTTCCGCACGGGCTGGCGGCTGCGGACCTGACCGGCCAGGGGTTTATCCCCGCCGCTGCAGCGGCTATCACGCCGCCATCCATGATCGCACGATGTCCACCGACGGCCTGCCTGCTGCTGCTGCTTGCCGCTTTCCCTGCGCCGGGGTCAGCGCAGGTCATCATCCTGCCGGATGTGACACCCGCTCCCGTGCTGCCCGATCCCGTGCGCGCGATGATCGACGCCGCGATCGCCACCGGCGACGAGGACAAGATTCGCACGGTGGTCGATCTCGCCAAGGCCACCAACCCCGCAGCGATTGCGGACATCGATGCGCTGTACAAGGCTTTCGCCGACAACCGGGCTGCGGAGCGGCTGCTGGCCGAAGAGCGCCGCCTTGCCGCGATCCGAGAGGCGGGGGTGCTCGAAAACTGGAAGGGGCGCGGCGAGATCGGCGGATTCCGACAGACCGGAAACAGCCGCAACACCGGGCTGAGCGCAGGATTCAATCTAAAGCGCGAAGGTATTCGATGGTCGCACCAGCTTCGCGCTAGTGCCGATTACCAGCGCTCCGCCGGGATCACCTCGCGCGAGAAGTACTTCGCCGCGTATGAGCCGCGCCATCAGGTCGGTGAAGATCTGTTCGCCTACGGCCTGGTCCAGTTCGAAAGTGACCGCTTTCAGGGTTTTCATGGCCGCTATGCCCTGTCGGCCGGCGTCGGCTATCAGGCGGTTAAGCGGCCCGGTCTCAATCTCGCAGTCAAGGCCGGTCCCGCGCTGCGCCATACCGAATTCACCAGCGGGGAGGACGACACACGCCTCGCGGGATTGCTAGGCCTTGATTTGGACTGGACCGTTTCGGATGGGGTCAAGCTGACGCAAGACGCCAACCTGGTCGCCGAAACCGGCGGCGCAGCCACGGTGATCTTCGATTCGCGCAACACCACGCTGGCGCTTCTCACCGGCCTGGAGGCGCGGATCACCGGCAAGCTTTCGACCCGGCTGTCCTACGCGGTCGATTATCAAAGCGATCCTCCGTCGGGGAAGGTAAGCACCGATACGCTCTCTCGCGTGACCTTCATCTACGGCTTCTGATGAGCGCTCCCCGGTTCCGTTTCACTGTCGCGGCGCGCGACGGCAAGGCACGCACTGGCACCATCGAGATGCAGCGCGGCACCGTCCGCACGCCCGCCTTCATGCCCGTGGGCACTGCCGGCACGGTCAAGGCGATGAAGCCCGAGACCGTGCGCACGACCGGCACCGATATCATCCTCGGTAACACCTATCACCTGATGCTCCGCCCCGGCGCGGAGCGGGTGGCGCGGCTTGGCGGGTTGCACAGGTTTATGATGTGGGACCGTCCGATCCTGACCGATAGTGGCGGTTATCAAGTGATGAGCCTGTCCGATCTCAGGAAACTGACCGAGAAGGGCGTCGAGTTTTCCAGCCATATCGACGGGAGCCGACACTTGCTGACCCCCGAACGCTCGATGGAAATCCAGCGCTTGCTTGGCAGCGATATCGTGATGGCCTTCGACGAATGTCCGCGCGCTGACCGGCCCTTCGCAGAAATCGAGGCGAGCATGGAGATATCGATGCGCTGGGCCAGGCGCAGCCGCGATGGCTTCGACCGCGGCGCGGAGCACGCGAGCCGATCGGCGCTGTTCGGCATACAGCAGGGCGCGCTCGACGAAGGGCTGCGCCGCCGCTCTGCCGATGCGCTGCGCGAAATCGGCTTCGACGGCTACGCCATCGGCGGGCTGGCGGTGGGCGAGGGGCAGGAGGCGATGTTCGCCACCCTCGACTTCGCGCCGGCGATGCTGCCCGAGGACTCGCCGCGTTACCTCATGGGCGTCGGCAAGCCCGACGATCTCGTCGGCGCGGTCGAGCGGGGGGTCGACATGTTCGATTGCGTGCTGCCCACGCGATCGGGGCGCAACGGGCAGGCCTTCACATGGACCGGCCCGCTCAATTTGCGCAACGCGCGCCACACCGAAGATCAGGCACCGCTGGACGAGCGGTGCGCCTGTGCGGTCTGCGCGACCTACAGCCGCGCCTATCTGCACCATCTCGTCAAGGCCGGCGAAATCCTCGGCGCGATGCTGATGAGCGAACACAATATCGCCTTCTACCAGCAGCTGATGCAGGCGATGCGCGATGCGATAGGCGCGGGGAGCTTTGCTATATTCGCTCGCGAATTTCGCCACGATTACCTCGCCAATACCGCTTGATCGGGCTCGTATCGCCGCTAGACTGCCGACGGGTCATGCAAACAGGGGGGTTTCGTGAAATCAGCACTTCGCGTCGCCCGGGCGGTTTCGCTCGGCGCTCTGGCTTTCGCTTCGCTGGCCTCCGCTCAAACCGGGGATGCGGCGCACGACGCTGCCGTTTTTGGCGCTCGCCAGGCATTGCTGGACATGAGCCTGTCGCCATCCGGAACCAAGTTCGCCTATGTCGCGCCGCAGGGTTCGGGCGGAGAAGCGCTTTATGTGGTCGATCTGGCGGGTGACCCCAATCCAAAACGCATCCTCGGCAATTCGGACCAGTCGACCGATCTTGCCGGGTGCACCTGGGTCACCGACGGTCGCTTGATCTGCACCGTCTATCTGGTGACTGAAGGCAGCGGGGTGTTGCTGGGCTTTACCCGGCTTGTCGTCATCAACGCGGACGGCACGGGACTGCAGTCGCTCACTCGTTCGTCAAGCTCGCGGGCGCTTTCGCTGAACCAGTATGGTGGCGGGGTCCTGGCCTACGAAATCGCTGGCAAACCTGGCAAAATCCTTATGCAGCGGGCGATTTCGGAGGAAACAAGCCTCAATACACGGATTGCGGAGGACGAAGGTGGCCTGTCGGTCGAGGAACTCGACACCGAAACGTTGCGAACCCGCCGAATCGAACAGCCCCAGTCGGGCGTGATCGATTACATCGCCGACGACTCTGGCACTCTCAGAGTGCGAACGCTGTTACGCACCGGGAATGCTGGAAATATGGGAACCTACCAGACACATCAGTATCGCGCGATTGGCTCAGACAAGTGGCTTCCACTCGCGCGGGGTGAGATTGCGCTCCAGTCGCAGTCGGGGTTCGAACCCATGGCCGTCGATTCCACCAGCAACCGGGTCCTCGGCTTCGACGACAAGAATGGTCGCCGCGCGCTGTTCGCAATCTCGCTCGACGGATCGCTCACGAGGCAGGAACTACTTGCGAGGTCCGACGTGGATGTGGACGGATTGCTGCGTTTCGGTCGCCGTGGCCGCGTCATCGGTGTCAGCTACGCCACGGAAAAGCGCCAGGTCGAATACACCGACACGGCCCTTGCCAAGCTTTCTGGAGGGCTTGGGGCAGCGCTTCCGGGATCGGCGCAGATCGGCTTCGCGGGCGCAAGTGCGGACGAAGGCAAGCTGCTGGTGGTTGCGTCGAGCGATATCGACCCGGGGATGACCTATCTCTTCGACAAGAAGTCCGGCAAGCTGGAGGAATTGCTTCCGATCCGCACCGGGTTGAACGACCGCACGATGGGCGAGATGAAGCCCATGACCTACAAGGCCGGGGACGGGACGAACATTCCGGCTTATCTCACGCTTCCGCCTGGCAAGGCCAGCCCCCGCGGCCTTCCCGCGATCGTCATGCCGCATGGCGGGCCCAGTTCGCGCGACGAATGGGGTTTCGACTGGCTGGTGCAGTTTTTCGCCGCGCGCGGTTACGCCGTACTTCAGCCCAACTATCGCGGATCTTCCGGCTATGGCGAGGCGTGGTTCGGGAAGAACGGGTTCCAGGCCTGGCAGACTGCCATCGGCGACGTGAACGATGCCGGCCAATGGCTCAGGAGCCAGGGGGTCGCAGCGGACAAGCTGGCGATAGTTGGCTGGTCATACGGCGGTTACGCCGCCCTGCAATCGCAAGTGCTGGATCCATCGCTGTTCAAGGCGGTCGTGGCGATCGCGCCGGTGACCGACCTCGAAACCCTGCGCCAGGATGCGCGATATTACACCAGCTTCTCGCTCTACGATAAATTCATCGGAAAAGGACCGCACGTCGCAGCGGGAAGTCCGGCGCGCCACGCCGACCGTTTCATGGCGCCGGTGATGCTGATCCACGGAACCAAGGACCAGAATGTCGCCGTGCGGCATTCGCGGCTTATGAACGAACGCTTGAAGGATGCGGGCAAGCAGGTCACCTACATCGAATTCGATGGACTGCGTCATTCGCTGGACGACAGCGCGGCCCGTACGAAGATGCTGACCGATGTGGACGCGTTTCTGAACGCTGCGCTGAAGCGATAGGGGATCAGTCCGCGAACCCCACGAAGCGCGCGGCTTCGACTACGCTCTTGCGTTCGGGAACGACGGCGTTGGCGGGGAAGTCCGGGTCGGGCCACCCCAGCGCCACGGCCTTCATGATCACCTGATCGTCGGGAATGCCCACGTGCTCGCGCACGACCGGGCTCTGCATGATGCCCTGGCTGTTGATCACGCAGCCAAGCCCGCGCGACCAGGCGGCGTTGACCAGCGCGGTGGTGACCGCACCGCAGTCGAAGGCGGTGTCGTCGCTGTCGGCAAGCTCGCGGTCGTAGGTCACGATCACGCAGACCGGCGCGTCGAACTGCCGGAAGCCGCGCAGCACCCAGTCGTGACGGGCGTCCCTGTCCTCGCGCGCGATGCTCATGGCGGCGAAGAGCTGCTTGGCGACGCCGACCTGCCGCTCGCGGTGGATGCCGGCGAAGGGCTGGCCGCGGCGGAATTCGCGGCTGTCGGGTTCCCCCGCCATGATACGCTCGGTATTTCCTCGACGAATGCGGTCGAGCGGCTCGCCGGTGATGACGTGGAAGTGCCAGGGCTGGGTATTCATCGAGGACGGCGCCCGGACAGCCAGGGCCAGCACCTCCTCGATCAGCGCGCGCGGCACCGGCCTCTCGAGATAGCCGCGGATCGAGCGCCGCCCGAGGATTACGTCGTCGAATTCCATCTGTCCCTCTTTGATCGCTGGCGGGCCTCGTGTGGCGGCTTGCCGCGCCAGGTACAAGCCGCAAGCGAGGTCAGGCGGGGACTTCGCGCAGTTCGAGTACTGTGCCGCGATAGGGGATGAACACGCCTGTGCGATCGAGGAACCCGGCGCCGATGGAATTGGCGAAGCGCTGCGCCTGCGCCAGCGAGGGATACCATTTCCCGCTGCGATTGATGGTGCGATAACGATACTGGGTCACGACACCCGCTCAATCGCGGCGGAGGCGCCGCGTTCCCCGACTGACAAAAATGAATCCCACGATCCCAACGAAAAAGGGCAGCCCCGCAGGACCGCCCTCTTGCGTGCAGAAAATCCGCCGGATCAGCGCGAGTAGAACTCGACCACCAGGTTCGGCTCCATGGTGACGGGGTAGGGCACCTCGTCGAGCTGCGGAACGCGGGTGAAGGTGATCTTGTCGGTGCCGTCGGGGGCGACGTAATCGGGGATGTCGCGCTCGGCCAGGCTCTGCGCTTCGATGACCAGCGCCATTTCCTTGGCCTTGCTGCCGAGGCTGATGACGTCGGAGACGTTCACGCGGCGGCTGGCGATGTTGCACTTCACGCCGTTCACGCGAATGTGGCCGTGCGAAACGAGCTGGCGGGCGGCGAAGATGGTCGGCGCGAACTTGGCGCGATAGACGACCATGTCGAGCCGGCGTTCGAGCAGGCCGATGAGGTTCTGCGAAGTGTCGCCCTTCATGCGCGACGCTTCCTGATAAGTGCGCTTGAACTGCTTCTCGGTTACGTCGCCATAGTAGCCCTTGAGCTTCTGTTTGGCGCGCAGCTGCAGGCCGAAGTCGCTCATCTTGCCCTTGCGGCGCTGGCCGTGCTGGCCGGGGCCGTAGGAGCGCTTGTTGACCGGGCTGTTGGGGCGACCCCAGATGTTCTCGCCCATCCGGCGGTCGAGTTTGTACTTGGCGCTTTGGCGCTTCGACATGATGTTGTCCTTCGATTTGCTTGAACCGCCCCACTGGCGGCCATTGAACCCGGCATCGCCCGCCCGGCCTGCTGCCGGACGCGATCGCCGCTTCACCGGGGTGCGGGATCAAATGCGAGGCGCGCGCATAGCAGCGTGCGCGCCGAATGCAAGCGGTTTGACCCCTCGACAGCGCGGCGACGGGCGGGCAGGGCACGGCCCATGACCGACTACAAGACGACCGACTGCCTCCTACCCGATGATTGCAAAACCATGGCCGAAGTGCGCGCCGGCGTCGATGCGACCGACCGGGCGCTGATGGACCTCCTCGATCGCCGCTTCGGCTACATGCGCGCCGCCGCCCGGATCAAGACCGATCGCGGCACGGTGCGCGACGAGGTGCGCAAGGCGCAAGTGATCGCCAATGCGCGGGCGGACGCCGAGGTGCGTCAGCTTCCCGCGGGTGAGCTGGCGGCGATCTGGGATCGGCTGGTGGAAGTCTCGATTGCTTATGAGCTGGACGAGTGGGACACCCGCGACCGAACCAAGTGACAGAGGATTTAGTTTGGCTGGCGGCGGAACATTCCCGTGCGCTGGCTTTCGCGCGCTGCGTCCTTCGCGGCCTCCTGTTGTTTGTGCCAGGCAAGATTCGTCTGACACACACGCTTGCCACCGGCGAGGCGTGAGCCCAACGGTGGATCGACCCGCTTGCAAACCACCGTGTCAGGGTCCTTCACAGCCGGATCGTCGGCGGGGGCGAGGCGTGCGGGTGCATCCTGCGCGACCGCCGCGGCGGGGATCCCGATCAGCGCAATTGACGCGAAGGCGAGACAGAAGCTGGTCGAGATTTTCATCGCCGAGACCCTTATGCAGTGAATAGCTGGGATTTTTATACCATGTGCAGGGCCGCGATTCAAGATTGCTCCTGGTCGATCGGTAGCACAACAGGTGGCGGGGCGGGGCGCTCCAGCGCACTCAACACGCCGCGAAAGGTCCGGATTTCGAGATGATTCCAGCCCGGCTTGGTGAGCATTGTGCGCAGCGTGAGCCTGGTCGCCTCGCGTCGGCTTTCAGGCAGGAAGTATCCCCTGGGCTCGAGCAGCCGGGTAAAATGGTCGATCAGGCCTTCCAGCTCGGCCTGGGGGGCGGGGGGTAGCAATTCTTCCTCCGGCGGGCTCGCCAGCGCTTCGCCCTTCGACCACTCGTAGGCGACCAGGATCACCGCCTGGGCGAGGTTTAGCGAACCGAACTCGGGATTGATCGGCACGGTCAGGATCGCGCGGGCGAGCGCGACGTCGCTGGTCTCAAGCCCCGAACGTTCCGGGCCGAACAGGATCGCCGAGCGGCCGGGGCGACTGCGGATTTCCTCCGCGGCTGCGTCCGGGCGGACCACGGGCTTCGTCACCCCGCGTTTGCGGACCGTGGTCGCATAGACATTCGTGCAGTCGGCGACTGCCTCGGCCGTCGTGGCGAAGACCCGCGCCCGTTCCAGCACCACGTCCGCGCCCGAGGCGGCGGGGCCGGCAGAGGGATTGGGCCAGCCGTCGCGCGGCTCGACCAGCCGCATTTCGGTCAGCCCGAAGTTGAGCATAGCCCGCGCCGCCTTGCCGATGTTCTCGCCCAGCTGGGGCCGGACGAGGACGATGACGGGTTTCTCAGTCACCTTTCGCCGCATCCTGCACGGCGCTGGCGAATTCCTCGAAATCGCGGGCTTCGGAGAAGTCCCGATAGACGCTGGCAAAGCGGATGTAGGCGACAGGATCGATCTGGCGCAGCCCTTCCATCACCAGTTCGCCGATGCGATGGCTGGTCACCTCGCCCTCGCCTGCGGTTTCGACCTGGCGCTGAATGCCGCTGACGAGCTGGTCGATGCGTTCGCTCGCGACGCCGCGCTTGCGGCAGGCGAGAGCGAGCGAGCGTTCCAGCTTTCCGCGGTCGAACGGCTCGCGCTTGCCGTCGGACTTGACCACTGTGACTTCGCGCAGCTGGACGCGCTCGAAGGTGGTGAACCGCGCGCCGCACTGCCCGCACTGGCGGCGGCGGCGAATCGCGGCGCTGTCTTCGGTGGGGCGGCTGTCCTTGACCTGGGTGTCGTCAAAGGCGCAAAACGGGCAACGCATTCAGGGGGTTATTTCTTAATCCTGTTGTAGAATGCGAAGCCCGCGCCGACCAGCGCACCGATCGGCAGGCTGATCACGGGCAGCAGGGCCCCGGCCAAGGCACCGATCGCCGCGCCGGCCAGGACCGGCTTGGTTGAAGGATGCTCGAGCCCGCCCTTGGCCATTCCCGAAATCTCGGTCTTCGCGTTCTCGACCCAGTCGTTTCCACGGGGATTGCGTTCGTCCATCGTACCGTTTCCTACATGCCCGGATAGACCGGGAACCTTTCGCACAGCGCACCGACCCGGCTGCGTACGCTTTCCTCCACCTGTGCGTCGCCCTCGGCGCCGTTGCGGGCAAGGCCGTCTACCACCTCGGCAATCAGCTTGCCGATGGCGCGAAACTCCGCCGCGCCGAAGCCGCGCGTGGTGCCAGCGGGCGTGCCGAGGCGGATACCGCTGGTCACGAAGGGGCTGCGGGTGTCATAGGGGATGCCGTTCTTGTTGCAGGTGAGATAGGCCCGGTCGAGGCCCTTTTCCGCATCCTTGCCGGTCACGTCTTTCGCCGACAGATCCACCAGCATCGAGTGGTTGTCCGTTCCGCCCGAGACGACCCGAAGCCCGTGCTCCTCGAGGCTGGCGGCGAGCGCGCGGGCGTTTTCGACAACGCGGTGCGCGTAGAGCTTGAACTCGGGCCGCAGCGCCTCGCGGAAGGCGACTGCCTTGGCCGCCACGATGTGCATCAGCGGGCCGCCCTGCAGGCCGGGAAACACCGCCATGTTGAACGGCTTCGACAGCGCCTCGTCGTTCCACAGGATCACGCCGGAGCGCGGACCGCGCAGGGACTTGTGCGTCGTGGTGGTGACGACATGGGCGTGCGGGATGGGCGAGGGATGCGCGCCCCCGGCGACGAGGCCCGAGATGTGGCTCATGTCGACCATCAGATAGGCGCCGATCTCGTCCGCAATGGCGCGGAAGGCTTCCCAGTCCCAGACCCGCGAATAGGCGGTCCCGCCGGCGATGATAAGCCCGGGCTTGTGCTCCAGCGCGGTCGCGCGAACCGCGTCCATGTCGATCCGCTCATCCTCGCGCCGCACGCCATAGCTGACCGGATTGAACCACTTGCCGCTCATGTTGACGGGGCTGCCGTGGGTGAGGTGCCCGCCCGAATTGAGGTCAAGCCCCATGAAGGTGTCGCCGGGATTGAGCAGCGCCAGGAACACCGCCTGGTTCATCTGGCTGCCGCTGTTCGGCTGCACGTTGGCGAACTGGCAGCCAAACAGTTGCTTCGCGCGCTCTATGGCGAGGGTTTCGACCACGTCGGCATATTCGCAGCCGCCGTAATACCGCTTGCCCGGATAGCCTTCTGCGTATTTGTTGGTGAAGACGCTGCCCGCCGCTTCCAGCACCGCGCGGCTGGCGATGTTCTCGGAGGCGATCAGCTCGATCTTGTCCTGCTGGCGCTTCAACTCCTTGCGGACGGCGGAATAGACCTCCGGGTCCGCCTGCTCCAGCGTGTCGTTCCAGAAGCCGTCGGAAACTGGGGCGGGCGCGGTGTCGTTTGCGGCCTGCGAGGTGAACGGGGCGGTCATTGGTGGGGGAGGATCCTGTCGATGGAGTGGGGCGGGGTACCGAGCTTGTCGACGCGGCGCTGGTGGCGGCCGCCCGCGAAGTCGGTCGAAAGGAAGGTATCGAGGCAGGCCTTGGCCATGTCCACCCCGGTCAGCCGCGCGCCCATCGCGATGACATTGGCGTCGTTGTGCTCGCGCGCGAGAGCGGCGGATAATGGCTCCGACACCAGCGCACAACGAACGCCGGGATTGCGGTTCACGGCAATCGAGATGCCGATCCCGCTGCCGCACAGGGCCACTCCGAACTCGGCAGTCCCTTCCGCCACCACGGCGGCCAGGTCGTAGCCGAAATCGGGGTAGTCGACGCTATCGGGCGTATCGGGGCCCAGGTCGGCGACCTCGTGCCCTTCTTCCAGCAGCCATTCGCGCAAGGCGGCCTTGAGATCGAAGGCGGCGTGATCGGAGGCAATGGCGATGCGCATGAAGGCCACATAGGAGCCGAAGACGATTCGTGCGACCCCCCGGCTGTCGCTTTTCAGCCGAGCCCGTCCACCGGTCACTAGGTGGTCTGCAGCAGCACCCGATTGGCGGCTACCAAGTGTCAGACTCGCGCGCTTTCCAGACGCGAAGCTTCGCCCACCCAATCTCTGGTTCGACGCGGCCGCTGAGGTGGGATGTGGCGTCGATCTCGAAATGCTCGCGATAACCCGCGCGCCCGAATACGCACCGAACTTCCCGGCAGGCCTGTACATGTCGATCAACGCTTCCCCGGCGACGGTCTTGTCAGGTCGGCTGGAGGCGGCACTCGATGGCGCCACGGCCGATCGCGTGGTAATCGAGCTTACCGAGCATGAAGCCGTCTCCGATTTCGCTCAACTGGGCAAGGCTTTGGCGCGGCTGAGAAACCGCGCCCGGAATCGCAATAGACGATGTCGGTGCGGGCCCCTCCGGATTGCGCCACATCCTCGATCTCGCGCCGGACGTTCTGAAGCTCGACATGTCGCTCATCCGCGAGATCCACGCATATCAGGCGCGCCGGGCGATGGCGGCGGCCATCGTCAGCTACGGCGACGAGATAGGGTGCAAGGTCCTGGCCGAGGACATCGAATGCGAAGCCGAACGGCGTGTGCTGACGGAGCTCGGCGTGCATTACGGGCAGGGCTATCTCTTTGGGCGCCCTGAGCCGGCCACCGCGGACTTTGCCAGCCTGAACTATCGCCGAAAACTTGATCTACTGATCGAGGAAGCTGCGCATCTTGCGGCTGCGGCTCGGGTGCTTGAGCTTCCTCAGCGCCTTCGCCTCGATCTGGCGGATGCGCTCTCGGGTCACGCTGAACTGCTGGCCGACTTCCTCGAGCGTGTGGTCGGTGTTCATGCCGATGCCGAAGCGCATCCGCAGCACACGCTCCTCGCGCGGGGTCAGTGATGCAAGAACGCGGGTAACCGTTTCCTTGAGATTGACCTGGATCGCAGCATCGACCGGGATCACCGCATTGGTGTCGGGGATGAAATCGCCGAGGTGGCTGTCTTCCTCGTCACCGATCGGGGTTTCGAGGCTGATCGGCTCCTTGGCGATCTTCATCACCTTGCGGACCTTGTCGAGCGGCATCGACAGGCGCTGCGCCATTTCCTCGGGTGTCGGCTCGCGGCCTTCCTCGTGCAGGAATTGGCGGCTGGTGCGGACCAGCTTGTTGATCGTCTCGATCATGTGGACCGGGATGCGGATGGTGCGCGCTTGGTCGGCGATCGAGCGGGTGATCGCCTGGCGGATCCACCACGTCGCATAGGTGCTGAACTTGTAGCCGCGGCGGTATTCGAACTTGTCGACCGCCTTCATCAGGCCGATGTTGCCTTCCTGGATCAGGTCGAGGAACTGCAGCCCGCGGTTGGTGTATTTCTTGGCGATGGAGATAACGAGACGCAGGTTCGCCTCGACCATTTCCTTCTTGGCGATCCGCGCCTCGCGCTCGCCCTTCTGGACCATGTTCACGATGCGGCGGAACTCGGGCAGGCTCATGCCGGTCTGGCTGGCGATGTCGCTGATCTCGACGCGGATGCGCTCGATGGCGTCGACTTCCTTCTCGGCGAAGGCGGCCCACTTCTTGTCCTTGCCGGCGCGGTCGGTCAGCCAGTTCTCGTCGAGCTCGTTGCCGATATAGGCGTCGAGGAACTCGGACCGCTTGACCTTGTGCCGCTCTGCAAGGCGCAGCATCTGGCCGCCGAGCGCGGTGAGGCGACGGTTGAAGGCATAAAGATTGTCGACCAGGAATTCGATCTTGGTCGCGTGGAACTGCACGCTCTCCACCTCGGCGGTGAGCTGTTCGCGCAGCGCCTCGTACTTCTTTTCCTTGGCGGCGGGATACGTCTCGCCGCGACCAAGGACATCGACGCGCTCGGCCTGCTGCTTCTCGAACTTCTGGAAGTAGTCGGTGATGCGAGCAAAACGCTCCAGCGCTTCCGGCTTCAGCGCGGCTTCCATCTGGGCGAGGGACATGGTGTTGTCTTCCTCGTCCTCTTCCTCCCGTCGGCGGCTGGAGGTGCCTTCGCCGTCGTCGTCGTCATCCGACTGCTCGGGCTCTTCCTCGACCTCCTCTTCCTCGCGGATCGACGGGCCGGCTGTGGCTTCGGAAATCTCGCCGTCGTCCTCGTCCTCCGCATCGTCGGTCATCTTGTCGGCCGGGGGCTCCTTCGACAGCATCGCGTCGAGGTCGAGGATCTCGCGCAGCTGCATTTCGCCTGCGTTCAGCGCGTCGGACCACTGGATGATGGCGTGGAAGGTGATCGGGCTTTCGCACAGGCCCATGATCATCATGTCGCGGCCCGCCTCGATGCGCTTGGCGATGGCGATCTCGCCCTCGCGGCTGAGCAGTTCGACCGCGCCCATCTCGCGCAGGTACATGCGCACCGGGTCGTCAGTGCGTTCGCCCGCCGCCAGCTTGCGGGTGACATTGGTGGTGGGCTTTCGTTCCGAGCCGCCGGTATCGTCATCCCCATCGTCGGAAGCGACTTCATCGACCTCGTCCTCGCGCTCGCCGTCTCCTTCGGCCTCGCCTTCCTCGTCGCTTTCGACGATCTGGACGCCCATGTCGGACAGCGCGGACTGGATATCCTCGATCTGATCGGAGCTCATCTCGCCCTGCGGCAGCGCGGCGTTCAGCTCGTCATAGGTTACGTAGCCGCGCTTCTTCGCCTTCGCGATCAGCTTCTTGATGTCGGCATCGTTCAGTTCGATCAGCGGGGCGTCCTCGTCCTTGCCGTCCGCCGCAGCGTTTTTCATCGAAGCCATAATCGTCAAATCCGTTTGCGCACCCTGCCGTCCGTCGGCGAGGTCAATGTTCCCGAGAGCCGTGAGCGGCCGCCTTCCTGCGCCCGAAACGCTTCAACCGCGCATCGAGGGAGAGCATGCGTTCGCGCAGCCGCCCCTGTTCGGCGATCGAGCCTTCCGGATCGTGCTCGAAACGCAGCGTGGCCGCCGCTAACGCGGCTTCCAGCGCGGGCCTTTCGACCAGCAGCGACACGGCCTCGGCCAAATCCTCGCGCGCTTGATCCGGAGAAGTGCCCTCATGGAGGAAGGCATAGTGATTTCTGTCCGGGAGGGCAGGCAAGCCGATTGGCGCTGATATGGGCGATCCGCCGCGCGAATCAAGCGATTCCGACACCGCAATCAACGCATCGATGGCGGGTGCGACATTCGGATCGCTGCGTGCGAGTTCGACCAGCGCTTCCTCGTGTCGCGAAATCTCGTCCGGGTGGCGGGCGAGGCCGGCAATGACCGCGGCGGCAAAGGCATCGCGCGCGCCCCCTTGCGCCAGCCGCTGGAGTTTCGCCGTGATCTCGGGTGCGGAGCGTTGCGGCAGGTCGGCGCGGCGCTGGCCCGGTTTCCACTCCCGCTGCGGCCGGGGCGGGAAGGCGAAGGCGGAGAACCGCTCGAGCAGCTCGCGGCGATAGAGCACGCGGATGTCGGGGTGCTGGATTGTCTCGACATGCTCCAGCAGCCGCGCCTTGAGCCCGGCCTTGTCCTCGGGCGTGGCGAGCGGGGTGGCGGCCTGCTCGAACTGCCACAGCGCATCGGCGAGCGGTTGAGGATTGTCGAGCAGCGCCTCCATTGCCTTCGCGCCGTGCTGACGGACAAGATCATCCGGGTCGAGACCAGCGGGTAGTCGCACGATGCCGAGGGTATGGCCCGGGCGCAGCAAGGGTAGAGCACGGGCGATGGCCTTCAGCGCCGCCCGCTGGCCCGCCGCATCGCCGTCGAAGCATAGGATCGGGCGTTCGACCTGACGCCAGAGAAGCTCGAGCTGATGCTCGGTCAGCGCGGTGCCCATCGGCGCGACGGCTTCCGCGATCCCCGCCTGCGCCAGGGCGATCACGTCCATGTAGCCCTCGACGACCACGATCCGCCCGCTCTTTCGCGCGGCGGGCGCAGCGCGGTGGAGGTTGTAGAGCGTGCGCCCCTTGTCGAAGAGCGGGGTGTCGGGGCTGTTGAGATACTTCGCGCCGCCCCCGGTTTTGGCAACGTCCTTGGCCAGTGTGCGGCCCCCGAAGGCGATCACCTGGCCGCGGGCATTGTGGATGGGCAGCATCAGCCGCCCGCGGAAGCGATCGTAATGCTCCTTCCCGCCGTCCTTCGGCGCGATCCGCATCCCGGCCTCGACCAGCAGTGCCTCGTCAAAGCGGGCGAGGGCGGTCTTCATGGCCTGCCGCTCGTCAGGCGCGAAGCCGAAGCCGAATTCGCGCGCGGTCGCATCGGAAATTCTGCGCCGCTGGAGATAGGCGCGGGCCTCCGCCCCGTCGGCGGATCGGAGCCGGTCGACGAACCAGGCCTGCGCCGCCTCGGTCACATCGGTGAGCCCGGCGCGCTTTTCCGCCTGCTTTGCCGCGCGCGGATCGGGTGCCGGCACCTCCATGCCCGCCTCCGCCGCCAGCTCCTTCACTGCATCCATGAAGGCGAGGCCCTGGTGGTCGGTCAGCCACCGGATCGCATCGCCGTGCGCCTGGCAGCCGAAGCAGTGGTAGAAGCCCTTGGCATCGTTGACGTAGAAGCTGGGCGATTTCTCGTCATGGAACGGACAGCACGCCCGGAACTCGCGCCCCGCCTTCTGGAGCCGCACGCTCCGCCCGATCACCGCCGACAGCGTGATCCGCGCTCGGAGCGCGTCGAGCCATTGGGGAGTCAGCATTGCTTGCGTTGGTCCTGAGGCGAGACACGCTCGTGCGGCGGTCGCGCAAAATGCGACAGCCTTGCCCAATCTCTGGCGGCCAAGGCTTCCTTCTTCGCCCGTGACCACTTTTTCACGAAC
>JAJYQP010000052.1 GCA_021794525.1 Pseudomonadota bacterium
CGACATGGCGACCGATCTGGAGGCGGCGCGCGCGCTGCTCTACCTCGCCGCCGCGAAGGTCACCGACGGCGCACCCGACAAGAGCAAGTTCAGCGCGATGGCCAAGCGCCTCGCGACCGACTCGGGCTCGAAGATCGTCGACGACGCGCTCCAGCTCTTCGGCGGCTATGGCTATCTGAAGGATTATCCGATCGAACGTTTCTGGCGCGATTTGCGCGTCCACTCGATCCTCGAGGGGACCAACCAGGTCATGCGGATGATCGTCGGCCGCGAAATGCTACGCCAGTAGATTTGACTATCCATTCCCGTTCGTGTCGAGCGAAGTCGAGACACGCTGTGAAACGGTTCTCGACTTCGCTCGACACGAACGGAGGTTTGTTTGAGTTCGGACGTCCTCATCCATCGCCACGGCGCGGTCGGGCACATCAGCCTGAACCGGCCACAGGCGCTCCACGCGCTGACGCTGGAGATGTGCCACGCGATGAGCGCGGCGCTGTCCGAATGGGCCGACGATGACGGTGTCGAGGCTGTCATCGTCGACCATGCCGAGGGGCGCGGCTTTTGCGCGGGCGGGGACATCGCCTTCCTGCGCAATTCGGCGCTGAACGATGGCGGTGTCTCTGGTCGCAGGTTCTTCCACGACGAGTACCAGCTCAACCATCAGCTCTTCACCTATGCGAAGCCGGTGGTCGCCTTCATGGACGGGATCACCATGGGCGGCGGGGTCGGCATCGCCCTGCCGGCGAAGTACCGCGTTGCGACAGAGAACACGCGGCTCGCCATGCCGGAGACGGGCATCGGCCTGTTCCCCGATGTCGGCGGCGGCTGGTATCTCTCGCGTCTTTCCGGGCGGCTGGGTCAGTTCCTTGCGCTGACCGGCGCGCGGCTGGACGGGGCGGAAGTCGCCTGGGCGGGACTCGCCAGCCACTATCTCCCCTCGGACAGGCTCGCCGAGGCCAAGGCGCGCATCGTCGAGCACCCTTCGCGCATCCCCGGCATCCTGTCCGAGCTGTCCGAAAAGCCGCCCGAGGCGCGGCTGGAGGAGAATGCCGAGAAGATCGCCCGCCATTTCGCCTCCGATCGCTACGAAGACGTGCTCGCCAGCCTCGAAGCCGACGACAGCGAGTGGGCGGCGAAGGAACTGGCAACGCTCCGCACCAAGAGCCCGCAGACCTGCAAGGTCGCGCTGCGCCAGCTCGCGACCAGTGCCGGGCTCAGCGATTTCGCCGACAACATGGCCATGGAATACCGCATCGCCAGCCGCGTCCTCACCCGCCCCGACTTCGCCGAAGGCGTGCGCGCGGTGATCGTCGACAAGACGAACGACCCGGCGTGGAACCCCGCCACCCCCGAAGGCGTGACCGACGATCTGCTCGACGCGATCTTCGCGCCCCTGCCGGAGAACGAGGAATGGCAGCCGCTCCACGATTGAAATTGGCGCTTTCCTACACGTTTAAAAACCTATATGGTTAGCTTATGGAACGAGGAACGCGTGAAGTTGAGGCAAGGGTGCAGGAAGCGACTGCAGCGACGGACGGCGTTTTTGGTGTAGACTTTGTGTAGACTTTGACGAGCCACGCGCTCGCGGGACGGGGCAGAAGATGAACGATTATAGCACTATAACGGTCGAACGGCGCGATGCCGTCACACTGATCACCTTGAACCGCCCTCAGGCCTTGAACGCGCTCAATTCGCAGGTGCTCGAAGACCTCATCGCCGCCTTCGCCGCTTTCGAGGCCGATCCGGGCCAGCGCTGCGCGGTGCTGACCGGCAGCGGCGACAAGGCCTTTGCCGCCGGCGCCGACATCAAGGAGATGAGCGAGAAGCCGGCGGCCGACTTCTACCTCTCCGATTTCTTCAGCCGCTGGACCAGCCACCTCGTCAAGGCGACGCGGAAACCTTGGATCGCCGCGGTCAACGGCTTTGCATTGGGCGGCGGGTGCGAGCTTGCCATGATGGCGGATTTCATCATCGCCTCGGACAAGGCGAAGTTCGGGCAGCCGGAGATCAACCTCGGCGTCGCGCCCGGCATGGGCGGCTCGCAACGGCTGACCAAAGCCATCGGCAAGGCCAAGGCGATGGAGATGTGCCTGACCGGCCGGATGATGGGCGCGGAAGAGGCCGAGCGCAGCAATCTGGTCGCGCGCGTCGTGCCGCACGACACGCTGATCGAGGAGGCGCTGAAGACCGCCGCCACCATCGCAGCGAAGCCGCCGATGGCCGCGATCGCCAACAAGGAAATGGTCAACGCCGCCTTCGAGACCACGCTCGACCAGGGCCTGATCGTCGAACGCCGCATCTTCCAGATCCTCGCCGCGAGCGAGGACAAGGCGGAGGGGATGGCCGCCTTCATCGAGAAGCGCGAAGGCGTGTGGAAGGGGCGGTAATATCTTTCCCGCGCCCTGCCCGTTCGTGTCGAGCGTAGTCGAGACACGGCCCGCAGGTGTCTCGACTGCGCTCGACACGAACGGAAATTGGGAGTCTGACCTGTGAAAATCGCCTTTATCGGCCTCGGCAACATGGGCGGCGGAATGGCTGCGAATCTCATCAAGGCGGGGCACGCGGTGCGCGCCTTCGACCTGAGCGAGGACGCGCTGGCACACGCCCGCAACAATGGCTGTGAAACTTTCGCGGACGCCGCCGAAGCCGTGCACGGCGTCGATGCGGTGGTGACCATGCTGCCCAACGGCGCCATCGTGAAATCGGTCTATCAGGACAGCGTGATCGGCAAGGCCCCCGCGGGCGCCGTGTTGCTCGACTGTTCGACCATCGACGTTGCCACCGCCAAGACGGTGATCGCCGAGGCCGAGGCGGCGGGTTACGCCATGGTCGATGCGCCCGTCAGCGGCGGGATCGCGGCGGCAAACGGCGGCACGCTGACCTTCATGGTCGGCGGTACTGACGAGGCCTTCAAGCGCGCCAGCAAGGTGCTCGAATCGATGGGCAAGGCGGTGATCCACGCCGGAGCCGCGGGCGCGGGTCAGACCGCCAAGATCTGCAACAACATGCTGCTCGCGATCCACATGATCGGCACCGCCGAGGCGATGCGGATGGCGGAAAGGCTCGGGCTCGACCCGCAGAAATTCTACGAGATTTCTTCGCAATCGAGCGGCATGAACTGGTCGCTCAACACCTATACCCCCATGCCCGGTGTGGGCGCGGCGAGTCCGGCGGACAACGACTATCAGGGCGGCTTCGCCACCGCGCTGATGCTCAAGGACCTGCGCCTCGCGATGGCGGCGGCGGAGGAGGCGGGGGCCGCCGTTCCATTGGGAAGCCGCGCCGCCGCGCTGTACGAAGATTTCGCGGGCGCGGGTCATGGCGGGCTCGATTTCTCGGCCATCATCAAGACCTACTGACCGCGTCGGGCCAGCGGACGGCAAATCGCTCGCCTTTTCGAATCCGCGCGATAATATCCATGCCCGAGGGGGAATGAATGCTGATCGCGCAGATGACCGATATCCATATCGGATTCGATCCCGACGCGCGCCCCGAGGAACTGAACCGGACGCGGTTCAGGGCGACCCTGTCGCGCGTATTCTCCTCGCCCAACGTCCCCGACCTGCTCGTGCTGTCGGGCGATCTTACCGATCACGGCGACCGCGCGAGCTTCGAAAAGCTCGACGATCTATTGCACGAGATACCCTGCCCGATCCTGCCGCTGGCCGGCAATCACGACACCCGCGAAGGTTTGCTCCACGCCTTCCCCGATTGCGGGCGCGCCGATGGGTTTGTCCACTATGCGATCGAGCGGGACGGGCTCGTCATCCTGTGCCTCGACACGCTCGAACCCGGTCGCCACGGCGGCGGCTTCTGCGCGCAGCGGCGCGACTGGCTGGCGGCCCGTCTGGCCGAGAGTGGCGAGCGCCCGGTTGCGATCTTCATGCACCATCCGCCGGTCGTCTCCGGCATCGAATGGATGGACCCCGCTCCGGACGAACCGTGGATTGTCAATTTCGCTGCCGGTCTCGCAGGGCACGAGCACAGGATCGTCGGCATTCACTGCGGGCATCTACACCGGCCGCTTTCGACGCGCTTCCGCGGCATACCCTTGAGCGTCACCCCCTCGATCGCGCCGCTCGTTGCCCTCGACCTCGCTGAAATTCACCCCGACACTGCCGACAACCGCGATCTCATCACCACCGAGCCACCATCCTACGCACTCCACCGCTGGGACGGGCGCGAACTCGTCAGTCACTACGAAACGGTGGGCGACTGGCACGTGCTCGCCAGCTTCGGCGAGCACCTGAAGCCGATGATCCGCGAGATGTTCGCCGAGCGGAGCTGAGACTATTCGCCGCTGACCATCAACCGCTCGGACAGCATCGCCAGCTGCGCGTTGCAGCCCTTCTCCGCCAGCAGCGCACCGAGGGCATCGGGCGTGTCGGGCACGGTCTCCAGGAAGACGAACTCGACCAGCTGCGGCGGCGCACCGGCATCGCTGCTGAGGCGATAGATGCGGTTGGCGGCGAGCGGCAGCTGCTCCGCCGTCAGCGCCGATTGCGCCACCCCGTCCGCGAATTTAAGATAGATGAGATAGTCCGATTGCCCGCTACCGAAGACATAGGTCCGCTCCCCCGAGGTGGTCGGGCGCCAGAAGTTCACCCGCGATCGGTCCGCGATGCAGAACCGCCCCGGCTTCGAGATGTCCATGTTCCACAGCGACGGATTGCTCGGTGCCGCCGCGCTGGCGCCGGAACGGACCGCCCCGGTCCGAACCCGCGCGCCCGAAGCCTGGCGCGTCAGCACCGCGAAGGTCGAGCGTTTCGATTCTCCGCGCACCCCGACCGTGAACTGCCCCGGCCCGGTGATGACCTTGGTGCCATTGGCCGTCAGCACGGTGATGCTGTCGCCCGCCTTCAACGCGACAGTGGATGCGTCGTCGAGCTTCTTTCCGACCGGGTAACTGGCGGCCGAAGGCCCGCTCGACTTCACCACCACGCCCGCCTGCGCGGCCGCTGTCGCGACGATTGCCGCGCTGGCGAGCGCCACGGCTTTCAAGGTTTTACCCCAAGACATAGAATCCCCCCTCTTCGAGATGCCGGGTCCTCTTTAGCAGATTTTGCAGGGCGGAGTCATCCGGATGGCGCCCTGCCACGTAGGCGACCAGGGCGACCGCGGCAGCAATGTCGACGTCGACCGCGATCGCGGCCCGCGCCAGCCGGTCACGATCGGTGAGAGGGAAGTCGGGCGCGGGCTCCATCAGCTCGACGGGCCTAGCCCTCCCGCGCAACTGCACCCGCCCCATCGCACGCCACCAGTCCACCCCCGAGCGGTCGGCAAATTCGCGGCTCGCCATGATAGCGCTGTCGAGGCTCTTGCTTGCCGCTTCCAGTCGGGCTGCAGTGTTCATGCTGTCGCCAAGCGCGGTGTACTGGATGCGCCGCTGCCCGCCGAAATTGCCCACCACCGCCTCACCCCAATGGAGGCCGACGCGGGTCTTGCCGATTTTCGGCAGGTCCGGGTCCATCGCCGCGACCTCTTTCCGGAAGGCCTCGCCCGCCTGCCATATCGCATAGCCGCAGCGCGCCGCCCGCTCGCCGTCGTCCTCGTGCGGGATCGGTGCGCCCCAGAAGGCGACCACCGCGTCGCCTACGAACTTGTCGATCACCCCGCCGTGGTCGAGCACCACCTGGCTCAGCATGTCGAGGTAGCGGTTGAGCAGTTTCGCGACCATTTCCGGCGCGATCGCGTGGCTCATCTTAGTGAAGCCCTCGAGATCGGAGAAAAGGACGAACAGCTCCTTCTTCTCGCCGTGCAGCGCGAGCAGCTCGGGGTGCTCGATGATCTCCTCCGCCATCTCGCGGGGCAGGTACTTGCCGAGCGCGCTCTGGGCGAAATTGCGCTGCGCCGCCCCCGCCGCCCGCGCCACCGCCGTCACGGCGAGGAAGGCCAGCGTCCAGGCGACGAACCAGCCGAACGCCGGCACGCCCATCGTGTCCACGCCAAGGAACTGCATCGCCACCGGGATTCCGGCGATCAGAAGGAATTGCGCGACCACGAAGGTGAGCACGCGCCAGGTGCCCCATTCGAGCAGCGCGGTCAGCACGCCCATCGCCACGATAAGATAGGTCAGCGTCCACAGCACCAGGGGCGACACGTGCCGGAAGCGTTCGCCGTCGAGCATCTGCTGCATCATCTCGACATGCACCTGCACCCCGGGAGGACGGACTGTGTCCGCCGTTTCCGACAGCGGCGTCGCGACCCGGTCGTAATCGACCACATCGCCCCCGATGAGGACGTAGCGTCCGGCGATCTGGCCGCGGAGCAGTTCGCGTACCTCGGGGTCCGCGACGATGCCGTTGTCGAAGAAGGTGTCGATGCGGAGCTTGGGCGCGATCCCTTCCCCTTCGTACTTCTCGAGCCGGTAGCGGATGGCGCCCTCGTAACCCGGCAGGGTCCGTGCGCTCTCGCCCGCCGCCGCCAGCATCGCGCGCCCGAGCGAAGGTGGCAGCTCGGCATCGAGCGGGGGAAAGCGCCGGGTGACCCCGTAGATGTCGTCCAGCCGCACGCTGCCGGGACGGGCGCGGCTGCCCTCAAGCCGGCCAAGGAAGCTTTCGAGGAACTTCTGCTGCTCGAAACCGATCTCGCCGGCATTGGTGGCGACATCGGCATAGCCGACCGCGACCGGGGTCTTCATCGCGCGCAGCGTGGACACCAGGTCCGCATCTTCGTCTTGCGGCTGGTCGAACAATATGTCGATCCCGATCGCTTTGGGGCCGAGGCTGTCGAGGTTGCGGAGCGCCTGCGCCAGCAGGCCGCGGTCGAAGGGCGAGCGCTTCTTCGCCGCGATCAGCGTCTGGTCGTCGAACACCACCATCACCACCCGCGGGTCGGGCGGGATGGGCTCGCGGTCGGCCTGGAAATAGAGGCGCGCGTCGTAGAGAGCCCGCTCGGCGCTCCCGGAAATCGGCAGGGACCAGCTGAAATAGCCGAAGGCCAGCGCGGCGGCCACGATCAGACCCGAGATCGCAAGCCGCCGCGTCCCCGCCTCGCGCACTTTGCGCCAGCCGCGTCGCAGCAGATTGTCGCGTTTGTCCTCGCTCACCCCACCCCCCAGTGGTCGCTGTCCTCCTGCCTTCTACGCCAGGGGGGCGGCGTCGCAAGGGGGGCCGCGTCAGCTGCCGCCCTGCTCGGAGAGTTGCGGCGTGCCGCCGGGCGTGCAGGGCCCGTCGAAGGCCAGCACCGGCTTCCTCGCCGCCAGCGTCTCATCCAGACGGCGACGCGGCGCAAAATGCGGCGCGGTCTTGAGGCTTTCGTCGCCAGCACGCGCCCGCTCCGCCACCGAACGCAGCGCGGCGACGAACTGGTCGATCCCTGCCTTGCTCTCGGTCTCGGTCGGCTCGACGAGCATCGCGCCGTGGACCACCAGCGGGAAATACATGGTCATCGGGTGATAGCCCTCGTCGATCAGCGCCTTGGCAAGATCGAGCGTGCTGAAGCCGTCGGCGAAGCCCTTGTCGCTGAACAGCGCCTCATGCATGCACGGCCCGCTCGGCCCGAAGGGCGCGTCGAGCACGTCCTCCAGGCTGCGCAGGATGTAATTCGCGTTGAGGACCGCGTCCTCGGCCACCTGCTTGAGGCCGTCCGCGCCGTGGCTCAGGATGTAGGTCAGCGCGCGGGTGAACATGCCCATCTGGCCGTGGAATGCGCTCATCCGGCCGAAGGCGCGGGCGTGGTCGTGCTCGGCGGCGTTCTCCTCCTCGACCAGCTGGACCGTGCCATCGGCCATGCGCGCCGTGAAGGGCAGCGGGCCAAAGGGTGCGAGCGCCTCCGACAACACCACCGGACCCGAGCCGGGACCGCCGCCGCCGTGGGGCGTCGAGAAGGTCTTGTGGAGGTTGATATGCATCGCATCGACCCCGAGGTCGCCGGGGCGGACCTTGCCGACGATGGCGTTGAAGTTCGCCCCGTCGCAATAGACGAAGGCCCCGGCGGCGTGCACCGCATCGGAGATCGCCTTCATGTCGCGCTCGAACAGGCCGCAGGTGTTGGGATTGGTGATCATCACCGCAGCGACATCCGGCCCCAGGCGGGCCTTGAGCGCCTCGAGATCGACGCGGCCTTCCTTGGTGGCGGGAATGTCCTCCACCCGGTAGCCCGCGAAGGCGGCGGTGGCGGGGTTGGTGCCATGCGCACTTTCGGGAACGAGGATGACTTCGCGCGCGTCGCCCCGCGCCTCGAGCGCGGCGCGGATGCAGAGGATGCCGCACAGCTCTCCGTGCGCGCCGGCCTTGGGCGTCATGGCGACACCGTGCATCCCGGTGAGCTCGATCAGCCAGTGGGCGAGCTCGTTGACCACCTCCAGCGCGCCGCGCACGGTATCGACCGGCTGGAGCGGGTGGACGTCGAGGAAGCCGGGCATCCGCGCGACCTTCTCGTTGAGGCGCGGATTGTGCTTCATCGTGCAGCTGCCGAGCGGGAAGAGCCCGAGGTCGATGGCGTAGTTCTGCCGACTCAGACGGGTGTAATGACGCACCGTTTCAGGTTCGCTCAGGCCCGGCAGGCCGATCTCATCCTTGCGCACGAAGCTGCCGAGGCGGGTGGCGCTCTCCTGCGGCTCGGGCAGATCGACGCCGGTGGTGCCGGTGGTGCCGATCTCGAAGATCAGCGGCTCCTCCAGCATCAGCGCGCGGTTGCCGGTGACGGTGGCGGGGCCGTCGGCAGTGCCGCCTTCGGTCATCGCGGGCTTCCAGCCGGACTTGTTGGGCGCGTTCATGCCAGCACCTCCTGGAGCGCGGAGGCGAGGGTTTCGATGTCCTCCTCCGAAGTGGTTTCGGTAAACGCGACGACCAGCCCTTCGTGCAGCGCCTCATGCGCCGGGTAGAGCCGCCCGAGCGATACGCCCGCGAGCACCTTGCGATCGGCCAGCTTGCGTACGACGGCGCGGGCGTCCTGGCCCAGCAGCACGGTGAACTCGTTGAAGAAGGCGTCGTTGAGCACGCGCACGCCCGGCACCTTCGCCAGCCGGTCGGCGGCGAGGCAGGCGAGGCGGTGGTTCTCCGCCGCCAGCGCCCGGAGGCCCTTCTCTCCCAGCAGCGTCAGGTGGATGCTGAAAGCGAGCGCGCAGAGGCCGGAGTTGGTGCAGATGTTGCTCGTCGCCTTCTCGCGGCGGATGTGCTGCTCGCGGGTCGAGAGCGTCAGCACGAAGCCGCGCTTGCCGTCGGCATCCACGGTCTCGCCGCAGAGCCGCCCCGGCATCTGGCGAACATGGCGAACATCGCGCACCGCGAAGAGGCCGAGGTAGGGACCGCCGAACTGAAGTCCTACGCCGAGCGCCTGCCCCTCGCCCACCACGATATCGGCACCGAGTTCACCGGGCGACTGACACGCGCCCAGCGCCACCGGCTCGGTATTGACCGCGATCAGCAGCGCGCCCCTGGCATGGGCGGCTTCGGCAATGGCGGCAAGGTCGGGCAGGCGGCCGAGAATGTCGGGATATTGCACCACGACGCAGGCGGTCTCATCGTCGATCCGGGCGACCAGCGCGGCGGTATCGGGCGTGCCGTCCAGAGTCGGCAGCGCGTCGGCGATACAGTCGCCGGTGAACTTCGCCATGGTCCGCGCGGTCTCGACGTAATGCGGATGCAGCCCGCCCGAAAGCACTGCGCGGCTGCGCCGGGTGACGCGCCCGGCCATCGCGATCGCTTCCCAGCAGGCGGTCGAACCATCGTACATGCTCGCGTTCGCCACCGCGCAGCCGTAGAGCCGCGCGACCTGGCTCTGGAACTCGAACAGCATCTGCAGCGTGCCCTGCGCGATTTCGGGCTGATAGGGCGTGTAGGCGGTCAGGAACTCGCCGCGCTGGATGATGTGATCGACGGTTGCGGGGACATGATGGCGATAGGCCCCCGCCCCGCAGAAGAAGGCCGCATCGGCCGCGGCAAGGTTCTTCTTGGAGAGCGCGCGCATGTGCCGCTCCACCGCCATCTCGCTCTGGTGCAGCGGCAGGCCCGCAACGGGGCCGGACAGCCGCGCCCCGGCGGGAACATCGACGAACAGGTCATCGACGCTGGCCGCGCCGATGGTGGCAAGCATCGCCGAGCGGTCGGCGTCGGTCAGGGGAAGGTAGCGCATCTTGGTCTCCAAAGCCCCTCCCCTTCAGGGGAGAGGTTGGGGTGGGCATTGTCGGAGCGCGGCACATGCCCCACCCCCGTCCCCTCCCCTGAAGGGGAGGGGTGATTAGAGGCTGTCGCAGAACGCCTTGTAGGCGGCGGCGTCCATCAGCCCGTCGAGTTCGCTCTTGTCGGCGATGGTCAGCTTGAAGAACCAGCCGGCATCCTCGGGCGAGGAGTTCACCAATGCCGGGTCGTCCTCCAGCGCGCCGTTCGCCTCGGTCACCTCGCCGGTGATCGGCGCATAGACGTCGCTCGCCGCCTTGACGCTTTCGACCACCGCGGCGTCCTTGCCCTTGGCGACCTCGGTGCCGCTCGGTGGCAGTTCGACGAAGACGATGTCGCCGAGCTGTTCCTGTGCGTAAGCGGTGATGCCGACGGTGGCGGTATCGCCATCGACATCGATCCATTCGTGTTCGTCGGTGAAATAACGCGGCATCGGATCAGCTCCCTCTGAAATAGCGGTGGGGGACGAAAGGGGTTTTCGTGACGGTGGCGGCGAGGCGCTTGCCGCGCACCTCGACAGTCAGCGCACTGCCCTCGGCGGCGTGGTCGCTGGCGACATAGGCCATGGCGATGGGGCGCGAGAGCGAGGGCGAGAAGCCGCCGCTGGTGACCGTGCCGACCTTGTTGTCGCCGGCATAAACTTCGGCCCCCTCGCGCGCCGGCAGGCGGCCTTCAAGGGCGAGGCCGACCCATTTGCGCGCCGTGCCCTCCGCGATCTCGCGGTTGATGCGCTCGGCACCGGGATAACCGCCTTCCGTTCGGCGGCGCTTGTTGATGCCGAACACCAGCCCCGCCTCGACCGGCGATGTGTCGGGCGACATATCATGGCCATAGAGCGGCAGCCCGGCTTCGAGCCGCAGCGAATCGCGCGCGCCGAGGCCGATGGGCTTCACCTCGGGCTGGTCGCAGAGCAGCGTCGCGATCGCTTCGGCACTTTCGGCCGGGATCGAGATCTCGAAGCCGTCTTCCCCGGTATAGCCCGAGCGGCTGATCCACGCGTCGACACCGCCAATCTTGAAGGCCGCGCCCTTCATGAAGGTCAGGCTGGCGAGCGGCGTGTCGCCGCTGACCACGCGCTCGAGCGCGGCAAAGGCGTCCGGCCCCTGCAACGCGAGCAGCGCGGTTTCGTCCATGTGGCTGATCGAGATCTCGTCGGGCAGATGCTCGCGCAGATGGCCGATATCGTCCCACTTGGTCGCGCCGTTGACGACGAGATAGAACCCCTCGCTCCAGCGCGTGATCATCAGGTCGTCGAGGACGCCCCCGTTGTCGTCGAGGAGCAGCGAATAGCGCGGATTGCCGTGTTTCAAGGTGCCGAGGTCGATCGGCAGCACGGCTTCCAGCGCCGCCTCGACCCCCTCGCCGCTGATGTGGAGCTGGCCCATGTGGCTGACGTCGAACAGCCCGGCGTGCTCGCGGGTCCAGAGATGCTCGGGAATGATGCCCCCGCCTTCTCCGGTATACTGGATCGGCATCCAGTAGCCCGCGAACTCGACCATGCGGGCACCGCGCGCGCGGTGCCAGGCGTCGAGCGGCAGGGCCAGCGTCTCGGCTGCGATGTCGGTATCGGTGTCGTCGCTCACGAAGAAATCCCGGCAGATGGGCGCACTCCGGAGGTGGAGCGTGGACCCATGCCCCCTCTGTCGGGAAACCTGAGAGACTGGCCCGCCCCCGTCGCCGGGCAAAAGCGGGCTTACCCCTTCGGTGGTCCCGGATCAGGTCCGGGACGCTTTCCAGAGTGTCCACCGGGCGAGCGGTCCGGTTTGCCTGAGAGTTTCCGGGGCGGTTGCTCCTTCGGCGCCGCAGAGCTTCTGGCCTGCGATCTCTCCCGCTCGTCCGCCCACGGAATCGCTCCCGCGGAAGACGGTGCCGCCCTGCGCGAGGCGCGCGGCCTCGTCAATCGTTTCGTGGCCGCTCCCGGGGACAAATCCGATGCCCGGCTTGCCCGTCGCGGGGGGGACGATAGGCACGCAGGCGAAGCAAGGGACGAGCGCGATGAGTGTGACCGTAACCGAAGTCTACCTGATCGCGCTGCTGATCATCTTCGCACTGCCATGGCTGGCGTGGCGATTGCTTCGCACCGATTACTGGGCGCCGCTGGTCGTGGTTCAGATCGTGGGCGGGATCCTGCTCGGCCCGGGAGTGCTGGGAGCGGTGTTTCGCGATTACTACGCCTTCGTCTTCCGGCCCGAGGTGATCGGGGCGCTCAATGGCGTCGCCTGGTGGGCGGTGATGCTGTTCGTGTGGGTGGCGGGGATAGAGCTCGACCTCAGCCGTGCCTGGCAACACCGGCGCGAAACCGGACTGACCGCGGGCCTCGCGCTCGGGATGCCGTTGCTGCTGGGAGCGGGCGCGGCGCTCGTCCTGCTGCAATGGCCGGGCTGGCAGGGCGAGCGGGGGGCGGCGTGGCAGGTCATCCTTGGCTTGGGAATGGCCTGCGCGGTGACGGCGCTGCCGATCCTGATCCTGCTTATGGAAAAGCTGGAGATCCTGCGCCGCCCGCTGGGGCAGCGGGTACTGCGCTACGCCAGTCTCGACGACATCGCGATCTGGGGGGTGCTCGCGATCATCCTGCTCGACTGGGAGCGGATCGGGCGGCAGGCCGTGTTCCTGGTGGTATTCGCGGTCGCGGCATGGCTGATACGGCGCCTGATGCGGCGGCTCGCCCCCGCCGACCGCTGGCCGGTGGGCCTGATCTGGCTCGCCGCCTGCGGGCTGATCGCCGACTGGGCCGGCCTGCACTACATGGTCGGGGCCTTCCTGGCCGGGGCGGCGCTGGACGCAAAATGGTTCGGCGAGGAAGCGATGGACCGGTTCCGCGGCATCGTGCTGCTCACCGTCATGCCGGTGTTTTTCCTGTCGACCGGGCTCAGGACGCAGTGGCAGACCGGCGGGCTGGCGGTCTTCGCCGCCGCCGGGCTGCTGCTGGTGGCGGCGGTCGGGGGCAAGCTTCTCGCTGCGCGCGTCGCTGGCCGCCTGCTCGGCTGGACCCGCGACGAGGCGCGGCTGATCGGCTGGCTGCTCCAGACCAAGGCTCTAATCATGATCATCTTCGCCAATATCCTGCTCGACAAGCAGATCATCACCAACACCGCCTTCACCGCGCTGCTGCTGATGGCGGTGGCGAGCACCATGCTGACGGTACCGATGGTGACGCCGGTGCTGAAACGGCTGGGGGAGCGGGTCGACGCCGACACCTAATCGAGATTGGGCCGCAGCCAGCGTTCGGCCTGTTCGAGGCTGACCGCGCGCCGCGCCGCGTAATCCTCCAGCTGGTCGCGGCCGACCCGGGCGACGCCGAAATACTGGCTTTCCGGGTGGCCGAAGTAGAAGCCGCTGACCGCCGCGGTCGGGAACATGGCGAAGCTTTCGGTCAGGACGAGGCCGGTGTGGCGTTCCGCATCGAGCAGTTCGAACAGCACCGGCTTCAGGCTGTGGTCGGGGCAGGCGGGATAGCCGGGTGCAGGGCGGATGCCGCGGTACTGTTCCTTGATCAGCGCCTCGTTGGTCAGTTGCTCGTCGGGCGCATAGCCCCACAGCGTGGTGCGAACGTGCTGGTGCAACGCTTCCGCGAAAGCCTCGGCAAAGCGGTCGGCTAGTGCCTTCAGAAGGATGTCCGAATAGTCGTCCTTGTCGGCGCGGAAGCGTTCGGAATGGGGCTCGAGGCCGTGGATGCCGACCGCGAAACCGCCGATCCAGTCGCCCGCCGGGTCGATGAAATCGGCGAGGCACATGTTCGCCCGGTCGCGGCTCTTCTTGACCTGCTGGCGGAGGAAGGGGAACCGGACATGGCGTTCCTCTTCGGCGAGGTGGACGACCACGTCGTCGCCGTGCCGCGCGCAGGGCCACAGGCCGGCGACGCCCTTCGCGGTGAGCCACTTCCCGGCCACGATGCGATCGAGCATGGCATCGGCATCGCGCTTCAGGTCGCGCGCGGTTTCGCCCACCACCTCGTCATCGAGGATCGCGGGATAGGTGCCGTGCAGCTCCCAGGCGCGGAAGAACGGCGTCCAGTCGATATAGTCGCGCAGCTCCGCCAGATCCCAGTCAGGAAATGCATGGACACCGGGCTGGAGCGGCGGGGCGGGCTTGTCGGAGAGATAGGCGTCGAAGAAGTTCGCCCGCGCCTCCTCGATCGGCAGGAGCACGCTCTGCCCCTTGCCCTCGCGCGCCTCGCGAACCTTCAGATATTCGGCGCCCGTCTCCTCCACGAAGCCGTCGCGCTGCGTGTCGGAGAGCAGCCGACTGGCGACACCGACCGCACGGCTGGCATCGAGGACGTGGATCACCGGCCCCTCATAGGCGGGATCGATGCGCAGCGCGGTGTGGACCTTGCTGGTGGTCGCCCCGCCGATCAGCAGCGGCATGGTCATGCCGGCGCGCTGCATTTCCTCCGCCACCGTGACCATCTCGTCGAGCGAGGGGGTGATGAGGCCCGACAGCCCGATCATGTCGGCCTGGTTGTCGTTGGCGGTCTGGAGGATCGTCGACCACGGCACCATCACTCCGAGGTCGATCACCTCGTAGCCGTTGCACTGGAGGACGACGCCGACGATGTTCTTGCCGATGTCGTGGACGTCGCCCTTGACGGTCGCCATCACGATCCGGCCCTTGGACTGGTCGGCGAGGCCGCTGGCCTCTTTCTCCGCCTCGATGAAGGGGATGAGGTGGGCGACCGCCTTCTTCATCACGCGCGCCGATTTCACCACCTGCGGCAGGAACATCTTCCCGCTCCCGAACAGGTCGCCGACGACGTTCATGCCGTCCATCAGCGGGCCCTCGATCACCTCGATCGGGCGCCCGCCCGCGGCGGCGAGAAGCGCGCGAGCCTCCTCGGTATCCTCGACCACATGGGCGTCGATGCCCTTGACCAGCGCGTGCTCGATCCGCCGCTCGACCGCCCAGCCGCGCCATTCGGCGGCCTCCTTCTCGGCGCGCGGATCGTGACCCTTGTAGCTTTCGGCGAGCGCGATGAGGCGCTCGGTCGCGTCCGGCCGTCGCATCAGGATCACGTCCTCGCACGCCTCGCGCAGCGCAGGGTCGATCGCGTCGTAGATGTCGATCTGTCCGGCGTTGACGATCGCCATGTCGAGCCCGGCGGGGATGGCGTGGTAGAGGAACACCGAATGCATCGCGCGGCGCACGGTCTCGTTGCCGCGGAAGCTGAAGCTGAGGTTCGACAGACCACCGCTGGTGCGCGCGTGGGGGCAGCGCGCCTTGATCTCCTTCACCGCCTCGATGAAATCGAGTCCGTAGCGGTCGTGCTCCTCGATCCCGGTCGCCACCGCGAAGATGTTGGGGTCGAAGATGATGTCCTCGGGCGGGAAGCCGATCCCGGTCAGGAGGTCGTAGGCGCGGGCGCAGATCTCGACCTTGCGGTCCTTCGTGTCGGCCTGCCCCGCCTCGTCGAAGGCCATGACCACCACCGCCGCGCCATAGTCCATGCAGATGCGGGCGTGCTCGATGAAGGCGGCCTCGCCCTCCTTCATGCTGATCGAATTGACGATCGGCTTGCCGGACACGCACTTCAGCCCCGCCTCGATCACCTCAAACTTGGAGCTGTCGATCATCACCGGCACGCGCGCGATGTCGGGCTCGGCGGCGATGAGCTTCAGGAAAGTCGTCATGGCGTGGACGGCGTCGAGCAGCCCTTCGTCCATGTTGACGTCGATCACCTGCGCGCCGTTTTCGACCTGGTCGCGCGCGACCTCGACCGCGGCGGAATAATCGTCCGCCATGATCAGCTTCTTGAACCTGGCCGAGCCCGTGACGTTGGTTCGCTCGCCGATATTGACGAAGCGGGCGGTGGAGGTGTCGGTCATGGTCTCAGGCAGCAAGGATGAAGGGTTCGAGGCCGGCGAGGCGCATGTCGGGGGCGAGGGTCGGCACCGGGCGCGGCGCCAGCCCTTCCACGGCGCGCGCCATCGCGGCGATATGATCGGGGGTCGAGCCGCAACAACCACCCAGCACGTTCACCTGGTGGTTCTGCGCCCACAACCGGACCAGTCCGGCGGTCGTCTCGGGTGCCTCGTCGTATTCGCCGAGATCGTTGGGGAGCCCGGCGTTGGGATAAGCCATCAGCAGCGTGTCGGCGATCTGCGACAGCACCTGAACATGCGGGCGGAGCTGGTCCGCGCCGAAGCTGCAGTTGAGCGAAATCGCCAGCGGCTTCGCGTGGCGCACGGCGTACCAGAACGCCTCGACCGTGTGACCCGAGAGGTTGCGGCCCGACAAGTCGGTTAACGTGAGCGAGATCATCACCGGCACCTCGCGCCCCAGATCACGCTCCAGCTCCTTCACCGCCATCACCGCGGCCTTGCAGTTCAAGGTGTCGAACACGGTCTCGATCAGGATGAAGTCGCTGCCGCCCTCCATCAGTGCGGCGGCCTGTTCGCGGTAGACCTCCTTGACCTCGTCGAATGTTACCTCGCGATACCCCGGGTCCTCGACATTCGGGCTGAGCGAGAGCGTCTTGTTGGTCGGCCCCATCGCGCCGGCGACGAAGCGCGCCACGCCGTCCTGCGCGCTCGCCGCGTCCACCGCCTCGCGGATGATGCGCGCCGCGGCGACATTGATTTCGCGCACCAGATGCTCCGCGCCGTAATCGGCCTGGCTGATGCGGTTGGCGTTGAAAGTGTTGGTCGCGAGCAGCACTGCGCCCGCTGCGATATAGCGGTCGCAGATCGCGCGGATGACTTGCGGCTGCGTCAGGTTGACAAGGTCGTTGTTACCCTTCTGGTCGGCGGCGAGGTCCATGCCCGCGCCATAATCCTCCGCGGCAAGTCCGGCGGCCTGGATCTGGGTCCCATAGGGCCCGTCCTTCACCAAAATGCGCTGTGCCGCCTGGCTACGAAACTGGTCGGCTTTCGACATCATGCTGCCTTCGGTCGCAGGCCGAGCATATGGCAGATCGCATAGCTCAGCTCGGCGCGGTTGAGAGTGTAGAAATGGAATTGCCGGACGCCGCCCGCATAAAGGCGGCGGCACAGCTCGGCAGCGATGGTGGCGCTGACCAGTTGGCGCGCCTCGGGCCGATCGTCGAGGCCTTCGAACAGCCCCTCCATCCAGTCGGGTATCGCGGTGCCGCACAGCGAGCTCATGCGCTGTACCGCGGCGAAGCTCAGCACCGGCATGATCCCCGGAACGATCTCGCCGGTGATCCCGGCGTCGGCAGCCTTGTCGCGGAACTGGAAGAAACACTGCGGATCGAAGAAGAACTGGGTGATCGCCCGCGTCGCCCCGGCATCGAACTTGGCCTTGAGATTGGCGAGATCGGTCTGCGCGTCGGGGGAATCGGGATGCACCTCGGGATAGGCAGCGACCGAGATCTCGAAATCGCCGACGCGCTTGAGCCCGGCGATCAGCTCGGCGGCATTGGCATAGCCGCCGGGATGCGGCGTGTACCGCCCGCTGCCATCGGGTGCATCGCCCCGCAGGGCGACAATGTGACGGATGCCCTCCGCCCAGTAATGGCGCGCGACCTCGTCCACTTCCTCGCGCGTTGCCTGAACGCAGGTGAGGTGCGCGGCGGCAGGGATGCCCGCCTCGTTCTGGATGCGGACGACCTGCTGGTGCGTGCGCTCGCGGGTCGAACCGCCGGCACCATAGGTGACGCTGGCGAAGCGCGGGCCGAGCGGCTTCAGCGTCTCGACGCTGTGCCACAGCGTTTCGCCCATCTTGTCGGTCTTCGGGGGGAAGAATTCGAAGCTGACCTCGATGTCCCCCGGCAGGCCGGAGAACAGCGGCGTCTCGAGCGCCCGCTGAGCTTCGCGCATCTGGTCGAGGGTCGGGCTCACGAGGCTTTCCTGTCCTGTTGTCCGGCGCGCCGCGCGATCCAGATCTTCACCACCAGTTCTCCATCATCCAGAGCGACGGGAGCGGCCGGGTCGAAGCCGGCCTCCGTCAAGAGCTTTTCCATCTGCGTATCCTCGAAACCCAGGCGGGCGTGGGCGTGGCGATCGCGCAGCTCCTCGCGCTGATGTGCGGCAAAGTCGGCGATGGCGATCCGGCCGCCCGGCTTCGTGACACGTGCCGCCTCCACCAGCGCGGCGCCAGGTGACTGGGCGAAATGCAGCACCTGGTGGAACAGTACCGTGTCGAAGCTGGCGGCGGCGAAGGGCAGCGCGGCGAAATCGCCCTGCACCAGCTCCACCTTCTCGGCCGGCAGGTGCTGGAGCTTGGCGCGCGCCACCCGCAGCATCGCCAGGCTCTTGTCGAGCGCGACGATATGGTCGGCCCGACGCGCGAACAGTTCCGCCATGCGGCCGGTGCCGGTGCCGATGTCGAGCAGCTTGCCCACAGGGACATCGCCCAGAGCACGTGTGATCGCCGCCTCGATGGCTTCGTCGGAGCTGTGCAGGCGCCGCAGCTCGTCCCAGTCGTCGGCGTGCCGAGCGAAATACTCCTGCGCCTGGTTCTCGCGCGCGGCCCGGATAGCCGCCAGCTTGCGGCGGTCGGATTCGCAGAGAACGGCAAATTCGGGGTCGGCATCCTCGACCACGGAGAGAAGCTGGCAGACAGCGCCGACGAAATCGTCTCCGTCGCCGGGCAGGGCACGGACGAAAATCCAGCTCCCCTCGCGCCGCCGTTCGGCAAGCCCCGCGTCGCACAGGATGGCGATGTGGCGCGACACCCGCGGCTGGCTCTGGCCCAGCACCTGCGCGATCTCGCCCACCGCCAGATCCATAGCCGCAACCAGCCGCATGATTCGCAGTCTGGTGAGGTCGGCCAGGGCCCGAAAGGCAGTGTCGGTGCGCATCGTCGAACGATACATATAAAGATATTTTTATATCTGCAAATGCCTGACGTCGCCAATCGTGGTTAGCGGCGTTTAACCCTGTCGGAAAACCCGGTCTTTACCGACTTTCGCGCAAGCCCTTCCGACCGCCCGTCACGTGCCGGCACTCCCGCCGGAGCGACCACCGCGAGCGGCCGGGTCCTGCTCCCATGCCGGCATACTGCCACTCTTCGTCCGACCGCCAGCGCGTCACGCGCGCATGGGCGTGGAGCCGCGCGACGGAACCGGCCGCGTGACCTGGCTGTCGCCCGCCCCCGAACGCGATCGCTTCGTCGACGACCTGCTGGGTCACATGACGCTGGGCGAGAAGATCGGCCAGCTCAACCTGTGCCACGACGCCGCCGCCCCCGGCATCGAGGCTGCGATAGCGCAGGGGCTGGTCGGCGGTGTAACCGGTGCGACCGACCCGGAGCGGCTCCAGCAGGTGGCGATCGGCCAGTCGCGGCTCGGCATTCCCCTGTTCCTCTTCGACCCGGCAATCCATGCGGTGCTGTCGCCCTGGGCGCTCGCTGCCTCCTGGGACGAAGAGCTGGCACGCCTCGCCGGAGCCTCCGCTGCAGAGACTGCTCTGAAGCGGGGATTCAATATTTTCGCCGGGCCCTGTGTCGGCGCGCCGGCGGGTGCTGGCGTCACGAAGCCGACGCATATCGCCACCGAGGAGCCGTGGCTCGCCGCGCGACTGTCGGGCGCGTTTCTGGCAGGCGCTGCCGACCGTGAGGCTTTCGGTAGTGCGCAGGCCCTCCCTGTCGCCAGCTGGACGGAAGGCAGCGCGAAGGCCGAACAGGCCTGGGCGACGCAACTGCTGACCGGCTCGCAGCCCACGGCCGTGGACAGCGGCGCGATCGATCGGCCCACCGCCCTTCGCGCCGGGTTCGACGGACTGCTGGTGGCGGAGTGCCGCGCTCTACACGCGCAAGTGGAAGAACGGTTCAGGACCACCAGCACGCGGTCCATGCTCGAGGCCGGGGAGCGCGCCATCGCCGACGGCAGCCTGTCGGAGCACCGGATCGACGCCACCGTGCGCGCGGTGCTGGGCGCGAAACATGCCCTCGGCCTGTTTCACCAGCCGGAACGGCTTGTAACGGCCGGGAACGGATCGGGGATGTCCCTTCCGGTTGCCGCGGCCATGCGGCGCAAGGCGATGGTCCTGCTGCGGAACGAGGCGGGCCTCCTTCCGCTGTCCCCCGTGTCCGACCGGGTGCTCGTCGTCGGCCCGACCGACGGTCCGGCCGCCAGCTGTGCCGATGCCCTGACAAAATGTTCGATCAGCTTTTCCGCTGCGCCCGGTCTGGCGGTGCGCAAGCCTGGCGAGAGCTGGCGCGACGCGCACCCGGGAGACTCCCTCGCCCTGTCGCTGACCCGCGATGCCGCGAAGCGAGCCGACTTCGTGCTCGCCGTGCTCGACGAGAGGCACTTCGCGCCGGTCGCCGGTGCCCGTTTCCCGCGTCCGACGCCTACGACGCTTGCGCTGCTCCGCGCGCTCGGCTCGGCCCGAACCCGCGTGGCCGCGATGGTGATCGGCCCCAACCCGGTCGACCTCGCCGAAGCCGATCCCTATTTCGCGGCGGTGCTGCAGTGCTGGGAGGGGGGCGCGGGCTTCGAGGAAGCGCTCGGCGACATCCTCTCGGGCCGCCATGCGCCGCAGGGAAGGCTGCCGGTCGCCGTGGGCCGGTACGCGTTCGGGCAAGGCGGCGGCTATGGGGAAAGCGCATTTACCGGCCTGCGCGTCGCCGTGACGGCGGCGGGCGTGATCGCGTCGCTGCGCATCCGCAACACCGGCAGTTTTGCCTTGCGCGAAACAGCGCAGCTCTATGTTTCGGGGCCGCAGGCGGAGGCAGCGAGGCTGGTGGATTTCGTCGACTTCACGCTCGCTCCCGGCGAGGAGACGGCTGTCACCTTCGCGCTCGAGGAACGGCACCTAAGTCTCGGATCGCAAGGCCCGGCCGAGATCGCTCCGGGCCGATACATTGTCGCAGTCGGCAAGGACCGTGGTCGGGTTCTCAGCGCGGAGGTGGAGATCACGCCTTCGCTCGCCCGCACCATGGCGGCGCGGGGGGCGGCGCATCTACGGCTCGCCGCGGGTTAGGCGGCGGGCGACTTCGGCTTCGCGTTGTCGTCCGCAATCCGCTTGGCGAGGTAACCGCCGACGCCCAGGGCGACCATCGCAGGCCAGCTAAGCCGACGGATGATGGCGGGCGCCAGAACGCCCAGGGCCGCGCCCACCGGTCCATCGACGCCGCGCACGCGCTGCGCCGCCTTGCCGCCCACATAGGCTCCGACAATCTTCCCGAGCATCGCAGAACTCCTTCGGCCAGAGAATGGCCGGAAACGCGTCAGGTTCCGCCGGGTGCCGCGGCGATGCCGTTGGCGAGCATCCGGTTGGCGGTCTCGGCGATCTCGCCCGCCGCCGGGTCCCCGCGCTGCGCCCAGATCGCATAGCGCAGGCCGAGGAACACGTTCATCCCCATGACCGCCCAGGCCTCGACCTCGCCCAGCCCATCGCGGAACGCCCCCGCCTGACAGCCCGCCGAAAGCCGCTCGCCGATACGCGCGGCGGTGGTTTCGTAATGGCGCCGGTAGCTTTCCGGCTCGACGAACTCGGCCTCGTCGATGATGCGGTAGAGCTCCTTGTGGTCGGCTGCGAAGGCGAGGAAGGCGGCCAACGCCTCGCGCTCGATGGCGAGCGGCGCCATGCCCGGCGCAATCGCCTCGCGCGCGGCAAGCCGCACCGCCTCGCTCATGTCGGCGACGAGCGCCCGGAAGATTGCGTCCTTGCTGTCGAAATAGGTGTAGAAGCTGCCGAGCGCCGCCCCGGCCCGCCGCGTGATCGCGCTGATCGAGCCGGCGTGGAAGCCGTTCTCCGCAAACTCCGCCGCCGCCGCATCGAGCAGCTTGCGGCGGGTGCGTTCCCCGCGGGCCGTGCGCGGCGTCTTGTCGGGCGCTCGTGCGCTGGCGGGCATGGCCGCGTCCTCCCTGATCCGCGGCGAAGATTACGAACATCGCCCACGGCGCACAAGACAAAACTTGAAAGGTGGTTCAACTTTCACTAAACGGACCTGGAGAGAATGTCCTGGGAGGGAATCGATGATCAACCGCCGTGCCGTTTATGCCGCCATCCTGCTTTCGGGCGGCGCGCTTGCCGCCTATGCCCCCGCTGCAGCGCAGGAGCCGGCGCAGGACACCACCCTGCCCCGGACGACCGCGGTCGAGGACGGAGAGATCGTCGTCACCGCCCGCCGCCGCGAGGAACGGCTGGTCGACGAGATCGG
>JAJYQP010000026.1 GCA_021794525.1 Pseudomonadota bacterium
GCGAAGAGCAGCGGCCTAAGGCGTTGCAAGGGTAGGGCAAACGGCGACACATATTCGTTGTGATTATCCAGCGCGCCGCGCCATCGAGAAAGCCACCCTGCCATATGGTGGCTTTTTTCATCCGGCATTGCGTTTCGACGGTTCTGCTGACGATGATGGCGTGGGCTCGAAGCGAATATCCCTCCCGCCGATATGCCGCTTCAGTCCCGGGACCCGGGGGATGTCGATAGCCCGCGTGAAAGCAATGCCGGCCGTTCCGTTAGCCCACCAGACCACACGCGCGGCAAGCCACCTGGGGTCCCCCGGCAGCCTGATCCTGAGAACGGCACCCACGGGGGTCGCCTTGGGCAGCGCCAGTCTGAGCCCGCATTCGCTGAGATCCCGAATGCGGACGAGCCGCGGTTCGCCTCCCGGATCGGCGCATTCGCACAGCAACATTGCCGAAATGCGTGGTCTGCGCCGCCGTTCTGCCGGACTTCGTTCCATGTGCGGCCCATGGGACATGACTTGCTCACAGCGCGCGAATGGAAACCCATCGGTTATTACGTAGCCCCGCCCGCTGCTTGCTCGAGCGCGTGCATGTCATCGTCGCTGAAGCCGAAGTGGTGGCCAAGCTCGTGTATGACCACATGGCGCACAAGATCCTCGATCGCGAGGCGGCGGGACCGCATTTCCGCGAGCAGCGGCATGCGGAAAAGCCATACCCGCGGCGGCATGCGGGCGTGGTCCCAGATCGACTGATCCGGAAGTGGCAGGCCCTCGTATAGGCCCGACAGCTCCCACCGGTCCACGAGCCCGACGGATGAGAGCTGCTCCTGCGTTGCGAAGTCCTCGACTGCGAAGACCACGTCCGCGCAGTGCTGGCGAAATTGTGCCGGCAGCCCTGCGGCGACGCGGGCGGCGATGGCGGCCAGGGCCGCGGCGCTGAAGGACTCGCCCATGATCCGGAGATGGTGCGCGCTGGGCGGTTTCGCAACTCGGCTGGGGAGAAGCCGAGCCATCGGCCTTTTGCCGGGGCCTTAAACTGCTCTTATCGCCCGCGCCCTAAGGACCGCCTCCCATGCCGTACTGGCCCCTCCGACGATTCGCGGCCGAGCTGGGCTCGGCGAGTTTTGCGGTGGCCGTTGCACTGGTCGTCGCCCTTCAAGGGACCCTGATCGCGGGCCACTCCTATTTCGTGGATGAATGGCAGGCGCTCCAGATCGCCGTGCAATCGCCCAATCTGCCCGCATTGCTGGCGAATCTGCGGTACGAGGGGCACCCCCCGCTATGGTACCTGCTGCTGCGCGGCTTGGCGGCGATCATGGGCCCCGGCCACGCGCTGCTGGTCGCGAGTTCGCTTTGCGCTGCCGTGGTTCTGGCTATTGTCGCGGTATGCGCGCCATGGTCGCGCTGGGTTCGGCTGGCAGTGATCCTGTCGGAGCCGATCCTGTTCGAATTCGGCACCATCTCGCGCGGATACTCCCTCGGGGTGGCGCTGACCTTCGTGACCCTCGCCTTGTGGGACAAGCGGCGGGCGGTCTGGGTGGCGCTGGCACTGCTGCCGTTCGTGGATTTCCTGTTCGGCCTCATCGCGCTTGCGCTGATTGCGCTGAGATGGGACGAGAGGGGTAGGGGAGGGGTGTGGGTTCCCGGAGCGGTATTCTTTGGGGTCACCTCACTGCTCGCGGCCTGGACCGTTCTGCCAGCGCCTGACTTCGTGTCGGTGTATCCACCCACCGGCGTCGTCGAGGAATTGACGCGGTGGATGCGCGGCATCGCAACGGTGATGTTGCCGGTTCAATGGCGCGGTGGGCCGTTGTGGGACGCTCCCTGGGTAACGCCCGCGACCCCTCTTCTGGGGATCGGCTTCCTGGTAATGGCCTGGCTTCAGACGGCGCGCGAGAGGATCGAGCGGGCGGTCGCCGTTGGCTTTCCCGTCCTGCTGCTGGCTTTCATGATCGTTGTTCATACGCTGGCGATCCGGCATATGATGCTGGTTGCCGTCGTTATCATGGCAATCCTGTGGCGGCAGGGCACCCGGGACCATCCGCTCGCGCCGCTGACCCGCATTTGGCTGGCCCTCATGGCCGCCTGCGGGCTTGTCACCGCCGGGTTCGCTCTCACCCGCCCATTCGACACCGCAGCGCAAGTCGTGCGGACGATCCGGGCGATGGGCCTGGAAAGGGAGACGTGGCTGTCATTCCCGGCCCAGCATGCGCAGGGCGTCGCGGCTGTAGGTGGTATCGGGTTCGAAGCGCTCGGACCGGACTGCCGCTCGAACTTTATTCGATGGAACTTCCGGCATCGCATCACCGACCGGGCGAAACTGCGTGATCGCCTGATTACGGAAGCGTCTGCAGGCGGGCGCTTTCACCTGCTCAGCGAATACAAACCGGCCGCTGGCGGCCCGATCACGCGGATTGCGACGATCCGTCCCGGCCTCGATGGGAAAGTCTATCATCTCTACCGTGTGGACGGGGCTGTTCCCGGCGTAAGGGCTGAAGCACCGCCCTGCGTCCCCGGAACCCTTACGCTGCCGCCCCTGATGCCGAAATAAACTTCGGAACCCCGCCCCCGCCAGCCGGTTGGGGGAGTACATTACATCGGATTGTCCATGACGCAGAACCAAGACATTTTCGCACGGCTGAAGGAGGATCACGACCGCCATCGCGATCTGCTCGAGCGGCTCATGGAGACCAGCGGCGAAAGCGACCAGCGGCGGGCGCTGTTCGAGGAGCTGACCAAGGAACTCAAGGGACACGCCTCGGCCGAGGAGCAGGCACTCTATTCGACCATGATGCGCAAACCTCCGACCACCGACGACACGCGGCATTCCGTGGCGGAGCACCACGAAATCGAGGAAGCGCTCAACGATCTCGCCGCGACCGATATGGCCACTGCCGCCTGGCTGACCAAGTTCAAGACCTTCGATCATGATTATCGTCACCATATCGACGAGGAAGAAGAAGAGCATTTCCCCGAGTTCGCGGAACACTTGACGGACGAGGACCGGCAGTGGATGCGCGCGGTGTTCGAGCGTCGCAAGCGCGAGGAAAAGGCCGAGGCGGAAGTGACGCCCGAGAAGAAAGAAGACGCGAAGGAGTAGCGCTTGTCCGAAGGGGAGGGGGCGAGAGTCGAGACCGCGTCGCATTGCTACGACGACAGTGTCGAGGAAGGCGTCTGGCGCTACGCCACCGTGGAGCGCGCCAGTGTCATTGTGGATGCAGAAGATTACTTCCTCCACATGCAGCAGGCCCTCATGGCGGCTCGCAGCCGCGCGTTCCTGATCGGTTGGGATTTCGACACCCGCATCCACCTCACGCAAGGCCGGCGCTGGTGGCAACGTCTCTACCGCCGCGGGCCACCCCGCCGGCTGGGGAGCTTCATCGGCTGGCTGGTTCGCAAGAACCCCGATCTGGACGTGCGCATCCTGAAATGGAGCGTCACCATTCTCCAGTTCCTCCTCCGCGGCACGATGCTGTGGGACATCCTGCGCTGGGCGCGCCACAAGCGCATCACGTTCAAGTTCGACCAGGCCCACCCGCTCGGCTGTTCGCACCATCAGAAGATCGCCGTTCTCGACGACCGGCTGGCGGTGTGCGGCGGGATCGACATGACCGACAGGCGCTGGGACACCCGCGACCATTTTGCGGTGGACAATCGTCGACGCGGCGTGAACCGCAGGCTGTACGGTCCCTGGCACGATGCGACGATGATGCTGGAGGGCGAGGCTGCCACAGCACTGGCCGAAATCGGCCACCAGCGCTGGGAGCGCGCGGGCGGCGGCGAACTTAAGCGGATTGCACCGTCGAAAGACAGCCTGTGGCCCGAAAAGCTGGCCGTCCAGTTCGAGAACGTTGAGCTGGGAATCGCCCGCACCCGGGCGAATTACGAGGACTGCTGCCAGATTCGCGAGATCGAGGCGCTCTTCAAGCGGCATATCCGGGACGCGCGACATTTCATCTATGCGGAAAGCCAGTATTTCGCCTCCCGCCTGGTCAGCGAAGCAATCCTGGCGCGGTTGAAAGAGGACGATCCACCGGAAATCGTGATCGTGCACCCGGCCCGCGCCGATGGGTGGCTCGAACAGAAGGCGATGGACACTGCCCGCGCGGAACTGGTTCGTGTTCTCCGCGCCGCCGACAAGCATGAGCAATTCTCCCTCTGGATGCCCTATGTCGGCGAGACCGCCATCTACGTCCACGCCAAGCTCATGATCGTGGACGACCGGATCCTCCGGATCGGCAGCGCCAATCTCAACAACAGATCGATGGGTCTCGACAGCGAATGCGATGTGTTTATCGACGCGGGGCGCGCGGGGAACGGCCAGGCAACCGGCGCGATCTCCGCGCTCAGGCATTCGCTTCTCGCCGAGCATCTTGCCCTGGAGGAGGGCGTTGTTTCGGACCTGCTCAAGGAATGCGGGTCGATGAAGGCGCTCATCCAAAAGTCGGAGGATCGCGACGGCCGACATCTCCGCCGCTACAGCCCGCCCGACCTCACCGATGCGGAGCGCAAGCTGGCGCAATCGGAAGTGCTCGATCCCGAGCGTCCCGACGAGATGTTCGAACCCTTTGCGAGGGGAGGGCTGTTCCGTGCCGGTACCCGGCTTGCGAACATGCGCAAGCGCCTCCATTGGCGGCGCAGTCCGCAAGCGAGCGAGGAATCCGCATGAGCAGCCTGGTCGGCCCCGATGAAGACAATCCCACTGGCAAGCCGCCGGTCCCGGAAGATGTGCAGGCCGCGGTTCGGACCCTCATCGAATGGGCTGGCGACGACCCGTCGCGCGAAGGCCTGCTCGACACGCCGAGCCGGGTCGCCCGGGCATGGAAGGAATATTGTGGCGGATATTCCGAAGATCCCGCGGTTCACCTGAGCCGGGTGTTCGAGGAAGTCGGCGGCTACGACGAGATCGTGCTGCTGAAGGACATCCCTTTCCAGTCGCATTGCGAGCATCACATGGCCCCGATCATCGGAGTCGCGCATATTGCCTATCTGCCGACCGATTTTGTCGTCGGCATCTCGAAGCTGGCCCGTGTGCTGCACGGATTTGCGCGGCGCCTGCAAGTCCAGGAACGCCTGACAACCGAGGTGGCGCAGTGCATCTGGGAGCATCTGAAGCCCCATGGCGTGGCCGTGGTGATCGAGGCCAGTCACGCCTGTATGACCGCGCGCGGCGTCCGTACGCCGGGGGTCCGCATGACGACCAGCCGGATGATGGGCACCTTCCTCGAAGACCCGCGCAGCCGCAAGGAAGTGCTCAGCCTCATGGGCTATGGCTGAGGGAAGGGCGGGGCTAAGCGAGCGCGCCCAGCCGGATTGATTGGGTCAGAGCTGGCCGAGCATGTGCTCTGCGCTCGAGACCGAGAAATCACCCGGAGCCTCGACGTTCAGCTCCTTCACCACGCCGTCCTCGACGATCATCGAGTAACGCTGGGCGCGCTTGCCCATTCCGAAGCCCGAACCATCCATGGTGAGGCCGACCGCCTCGGCAAAGTCTCCGTTGCCGTCCGCGAGCATGGTCACGGCCTCGGCATCGGCGGACGCTTTCCACGCGCCCATGACGAAGGGATCGTTGACCGACGTCGCGACAATCTCGTCCACGCCCTTGGCCTTGAGCTCGTCAGCCTTCTCCACATAGCCGGGCAAATGGCGGGCCGAGCAGGTCGGAGTAAAGGCGCCGGGGACCGAGAACAGCGCGACGCGCTTGCCCTTGAAATATTCGCCCGTCTGAACCTTCTCGGGCCCTTCGGCACCGGCCTTGATGAGCGTTACGTCGGGCAGCTTGTCGCCTACAGCGATGGTCATGGCAGAGGTCCTTCCTTGGGCTGTGTCCCGCCGCCGACTTAGGAACCCCCGCGGCGCAGGCAAGCCCGCAAACAGGGTAAATTTCGCTTCATCGCGAGTGTTTAAGTTTCTCTTAGGACATCGGGCGCAGATTTCACCTGCCGGGCATAGGGGCCCGCTGGGGAGTTTGGGTCATGTCGTTTTTCAAATCCGCCGCCACGGCTGTCGCCGCAATCGCAATTCTCGCCACGCCCACCGTGGCGCAGGCAGGCCCGAACGAGGATGCAGAAGCGCTGCGCAAGCTGGATATCATGCTGATGGTCACCTCGCTGCGCTGCCGTAAAGGCTCGGACAATTTCCAAGCCGATTACCAGACGTTCTCGGCCAGCCATCTTACCACGCTCAACACCGCCAGCCGCTCGCTGCAAGCAAACCTGGTGAAGCGGGCGGGCGCCGCGGGTGCCAAGAAGGCGCTCGACAGGATCAGCGTCGGCATGGCCAATGAATACGGCAATGGGCACCCGTGGCTCGGTTGCGGCGAACTGAAGCAGATCACCCGCAGTCTCGCCGCCGACAAGAATGCCGCGCATCTCGCGGTCGCAGCGGACGAGCTGCTGTCGAAGCGTCCCCGGGGGCAGTGGGCGATGGCCGGCACGCGATAAGGTTCAAGACGGGGTCCGGTTGCGGGGGCGGTTGCCCTCCTCACCGGTAGGGGCTAGGGGGCGGCGCCGAATTCCCGGCGTCGCCCCCGGTCCGTTCGGAACGGGGCGGACGCGCAATCCCGTATCGAAGGACCCGATGTGACCCAGTTCACCGACTACGTCGTCAAGGACATCGCGCTGGCCGATTATGGCCGCGCCGAAATCAAGATCGCCGAAACCGAAATGCCGGGTCTGATGGCCACCCGCGAGGAATATGGCGCCGCGCAGCCGCTCAAGGGCGCGCGCATCACCGGCTCGCTCCACATGACAATCCAGACCGCGGTGCTGATGGAGACGCTGGTGGCGCTCGGTGCGGAGCTGCGTTGGGCAACCTGCAACATCTTTTCGACGCAGGACCACGCCGCCGCGGCGATGGCCGCCGCCGGCATTCCCACCTTCGCGGTCAAGGGCGAGAGCCTGGGCGAATACTGGGACTACGTCGGCAGCATCTTCGACTGGGAGAAGGACGGCGACGGCACCACCTGCAACCTCATTCTCGACGACGGCGGCGATGCCACCATGTTCGCCCTGTGGGGCGCGCGGATCGAAGCGGGCGAGGAACTGCCCGAGCCCGGCAATGCCGAGGAAATCGAGTTCCAGCGCGCGCTCAAGGCCTTCGTGAAGGCGAAGCCGGGTTACCTCACGCAGACCGTGAAGAACATTAAGGGCGTCTCGGAAGAGACCACCACCGGCGTCCACCGCCTCTACCACCTCGCCAAGCAGGGCAAGCTGCCGTTCCCCGCGATCAACGTGAACGATAGCGTGACCAAGTCGAAGTTCGACAACCTCTACGGCTGCCGCGAATCCCTGGTCGATGCGATTCGCCGGGCTACCGACGTGATGCTGTCGGGCAAGGTCGCCTGCGTTGCCGGCTACGGCGATGTCGGCAAGGGCAGCGCGCAATCGCTCCGCAACGGCGGCGCGCGCGTGCTGGTGACCGAGATCGACCCGATCTGCGCGCTCCAGGCCGCGATGGAAGGCTATGAGGTCGTGACGATGGAGGAAGCGGTGACCCGCGCCGATATTTTCGTGACCACCACCGGCAACGAGGACGTCATCACCGCCGAGCACATGAAGGCGATGAAGCCGATGGCGATCGTGTGCAACATTGGCCACTTCGACAGCGAGATCCAGATCTCGGCGCTCAACAACTACGAGTGGACCGAGCTGAAGCCCGGCACCGATCTTGTGAAGTTCCCCGACGGCAAGGAGATCATCATCCTCGCCAAGGGCCGGCTCGTGAACCTTGCCTGCGCCACGGGGCACCCGAGCTTCGTGATGAGCTGTTCCTTCACCAACCAGACACTCGCCCAGATCGAGCTCTGGACGAAGTCGGATCAATACGAGAACGACGTCTATGTCCTTCCGAAGCACCTCGACGAAAAGGTCGCGGCGCTGCACCTCGACAAGCTCGGCGTGAAGCTCACGAAGCTTACGAAGACGCAGGCCGACTACATTGGCGTGCCAGTGGAAGGCCCCTACAAGCCCGAGCATTATCGCTATTGAGGATGCTCCCGATTCCGGTGCAGCGATGCCACGTGCTTACCGCCGTTGCATCGCGCGCTTACCAACCCTAGCGACGGGTCATGAGCGACGCTTCGCCGGCATTCCTGATCGTGGTCGGCCTGCTCCTGGCCCTTTGGACGGCCGGGGCGGGCTGGATGGTTCTGCGGGCCAGTTCCCAGGCGGCGGGCAGCGCGGGCGCGCGCAAGGCCTCGCGCCGACTTGCCCGGATGATCGAGGATTCGCCGGCCATCCCGATGCTGGTCCGCGCCGATGGGCGGATCGAGGCTCCGGAAAGGCTGGCGGGCTGGCTCGGCCTCGATCGCCTGCCGCAATATCTGACCGAGCTCGCCGCGGCCGATGGGCAGGGTTTGACGCAGGACCAGGTGCGCGACCTCGCAGAAGCGGTCCGGCGGACTCAGAAGACCGCGGCACCCTTCGCATTTTCGATCAGCCCGCCCGGATCGCGACGCGGCCTTGCACTGCGCGGAATGCTCGCCGATCCGGCCGTCTCCCCGACCGGATCGGCGCTGGTATGGATTTTCGACTTCACGGAAAGCGAGCGCGAGCTCGCGCAGTTGCGCCGCGACGCCGCGCGGGCACGTGAGGATTTCGCAGCGCTGGTCGGGCTTATCGAGGCAGCTCCGATCCCGATGTGGTTCCGCGGCAACGACTTTCGCCTGCGCCTCGTAAACGCGGCCTATGTTGCGGCGGTAGGCGCCGTGAGCCCCGATGTGGTGGTCGAAGAGCAGATCGAGCTGGTCGAGGAGAGCAACGGCCTTTCGGCGGGTGAGGTGGCTCGCCGCGCCGCAGAGCGCCGCAAGCCGGTCGAGCGCGTCGTCACCGCCACCATCAATGGCTCGCGCCGCACCCTGCGCGTTACCGACCTGCCGCTCGCCGCGGAGGGCGTGGCCGGGTACGCCATCGATATCGAGGACATGGAGGAGGTCAGCCGCGCCTTCCGCGCGTTCCGGGATGCGCAGCGCTCGATGCTCGACCAGATCTCCATCGGTGTGGCGCAGTTCGATGCCGAACGCCGTATCGCCTTCGCTAATCAGCCCTTCTATCGCGTATTCAACCTCCCGCCGGGCGTGGTCGGCGAAAAGACCGCGTTCGAGCAGGTGCTTCGCCTCGCTCGTGAGTGTGGCCGCATTCCCGAGGTTCGCGATTTCCCCGCCTGGCGCGAGGAAAAGGCACGCTGGTTCACGCTCAGCGAGCCGGTCGAGGAAAACTGGCCGCTGCCGGAAAGCACACATCTTCGCATCATCGCCCAACCGATGCCCGATGGCGGGCTGGTGATGTTCGCGGAGGATCGCACCGAGCAACTCGCGCTTTCCGCCACGCGCGACACGCTGCTGCGCACCCGCGCCGCGACCTTCGACAATCTGTTTGAAGCGCTCGCGGTGTTCGCGCCGGGTGGACACGTCGAGCTGTGGAACCGGGGCTTCCCGCACATCTGGGGGATCGAGCCCGAGCAGCTCGAGGCGAAGCCGCAGGCCGCCGCTCTGCTCGAGGCGATTGCCGGCCGTCTTGCGCAGGCCGACGCCGTTCGTGAGATCGGGGAGGTGATCCGCAAGGCGACGCTCGATCGGCGCAGGGGTGAAGGTTCGGCCGAACTCGCGGACGGGCGGACGCTCGAATACGCCTGCGTCCCGCTGCCCGACGGCAATGGTCTTTTTACCGTCCTCGACGTCACCGCCTCTCGCCAAGCGGAGGAGGCGCTGCGTGAACGCAACCGCGCACTCGAGGAGGCCGACGCGGTGATGACCCGCTTCCTCGCCAATATGAGCTACGAGTTCCGCACGCCGCTGACCTCGATCGGCGGCTTTGCCGAGCTGCTTGTGAGCGGAGTCGCCGGAGAGCTGGCGCCGCAGGCGAAGGAATATGCGCAGGCGATCGCGCAGTCGGTCGGCAAACTGACCGAGCAGGTCGAGAACGTGCTCGACCTGTCGCAGAGCGAAGCCGGGCTGATGCCGCTGAACAAGCAGCCGGTCGACCTGATGGGGTTGCTTGCGAAGCTGGTCCGGCAGCGCGAATCGCGCATTCTCGAAGCGGGGCTGACGCTCAATCTGCGGGGCGAAGCGGACGAGATCGACGCCGATGCCGCACAGCTGCGCAGGGTCTTCGGCCATCTCATCGACAATGCCGTCGCCGCCACGCCGGCCGAGGGGCGGATAGCCATCGATATCAAGCCGCATGGAAACGGCGCTTTCGTGACAATCGTCGACACAGGCCAGGGCATGACGCAGGCCGAGCTTGCCCGCGCGCTGGAGGGGTTGCGGGCAAGCGGTGACAGCGGGACGCTCGAACGTCGACAAGGGCTTGGCCTGCCACTCGCGCGTCGGCTGATCGAGGCACATGGCGGCACGCTCGAGCTGGTCAGTCGCAAGGGGGCCGGGACCACGGTGACGGTTACGCTGCCGTGATCGTCCCGCTTCCCGATCTCGCTGCCGTCGGCGAGCTGGGCGGGCGTATCGCAGCGCGGCTCCAACCCGGCGATGTTGTCGCGCTGTCGGGGCACCTCGGGACGGGAAAGACCACGCTGGCACGCGCCATCATCGCCGCCTGCGGGCACGAGGGTGAGGTGCCTTCGCCGACCTTCACCATCCTCCAGACCTATCCCGATTGCAGGCCGCCGCTCGTCCACGCCGATTTCTACAGGCTTTCCAGCCCGTCGGAGGCGGCCGAGCTGGGTCTCGACGATTACCGGGACGGCGCGGCGCTGATCGCCGAATGGCCCGAACGCGGCGGGAGCTTCCATCGCGAACGGGGCTGTCTTGCCATCACGCTCTTGGCCGAAGGTGAAGGGCGACGGGCCATTGTGAAACCCGGCGCGGCTTGGCAAGGGCGCTGGCCATGAGCGCATATCCGGACGGTATCGATTCCTTCCTCGCCCTTGCCGGATGGGGAGGGGCGGACATATCCGCTCTCCCCGGAGACGCCTCTTTCCGGCGTTATTTCCGGATCGAAAAGGCCGATGGCTCGCGCGCCATGCTGATGCATGCGCCGCCGCCCCACGAAGACGCCGTGCCGTTTCTCACCGTTGCCCGATGGCTCGAGGAAAACGGCCACCGTGCCCCCCATATCCTCGCCGCAGATGCTCGGCGGGGTTGGGTCCTGCTGGAAGATTTCGGTGACTGGCGCATTCGCGAATGGCTGGACGAGACGCCTGCGGACGAGGGACTCCTCTACGAGGCAGCGGTCGATACGCTGGTCGCGCTCCACCAGTCTCCTCCGGGCCCCTTCGCGCCTTACGACCTCAAGGAATACCAGCGCGAGGCCGGACTTTTCACGGAATGGTTCTGCTCGGCCAAGGGGCTGGAGGTCGATGTGCGGGGCTGGACCGCTGCATGGGATGTGGTGCTGGCCCCGGTCGTGATGCGCCAGCAGCCGGGCGTGACTGTGCTCAAGGACTACCATGCCGAGAACATAATGCTGCCCCCTGACGGCACGCAGGGTCTCATCGATTTCCAGGACGCCATGGTCGGGCACCCTGCCTATGACCTCGTGAGCCTGCTTCAGGATGCGCGCCGCGATGTCAGCCCGGCGCTCGAGCGCGGGATGCTGGACCGCTACATCGCCGCCGCCCGGCCCGATGCCGATTTCGAAGCCGACTATTTCCGTCTCGGCGCGCAGCGCAATGCCAAGATCGTGGGGGTGTTCACCCGCCTTGCCAAGCGCGATGGGAAGCCCCGCTACCTCGAACTCATCCCCCGCGTATGGGCGCTTCTGGAGCGAGATTTGGCGCACTCAGCGCTCGCCCCGGTCGCGCGTTGGTTTAGTGACAACATACCGCGTTCGGTCCGGATGAATCTCGGGGGCAGCATCGGGTGACCCTCGTCACCGACACCGCGATGGTGATGGCGGCCGGGCTGGGCAAGCGGATGCGACCGCTGACCGCTTCGCAGCCCAAGCCGCTGGTCCGGGTCGCGGGCAGGGCGCTGATCGATCACGCACTCGACCGGCTGCGCGATGCCGGCGTGGCGCGGGCGGTCGTCAACGTCCATTACCTGGCCGATGCGCTGGAGGCCCATGTACTCGGTCGCGACGCGCCGGCGGTGACGATCTCCGACGAACGCGACGCACTCCTCGAAACCGGCGGCGGCATGGTGCGGGCACATGCAGCCGGCCTGCTTCCCGACCCGTTCTATTGTGTGAATGCCGACAGCATCTGGCTCGACGGACCCCGCAACGCCTTCATCGACCTGTCGAAGCACTGGGACGCGGAGCGGATGGACGCGCTGCTGTTGCTGGTGCCTCATTCGCGGGCACGAAATTTTGCGGGCGCGGGTGATTTCACCATGGACCCGGCAGGGCGATTGAAGCGTCGACTGTCCGGACGCGTCGCGCCCTACATCTACACCGGCATTCAGCTGGTCGGCCATCGCCTGCTTCGCGAGCCTCCTGCCCGAGCCTTCTCCACCAACGTTCTGTGGAATCGCGCGATAGAGGAAGGCCGACTGTTCGGAACGGTCTTCACCGGCGAGTGGCTCGAGGTGGGAGAACCGCGTCACGTTGCCGCTACCGAGGCCTATCTCGCCGGTGGCTGAGCGACCAGGACCAAAGCTCTATTCTATCGCGGCGCATCGCGGCTTTGCCGACGCATTGGTGGCGGGCCTGGTGCCACGCTACCGAGAGGCGGGGTTCGGACTTGCACGTCTTACGCTGCTGGTGCCGAGCACGCGTGCACGCCGGACCATATCCGAGGCTTTCATTCGCCATTTCGGCGAGAGCGGCGAGAACGGCCTGTTGATGCCGCGCATGGCGGTGGTCGGCGATCTCGACCTCGACGAGGCGCTCGGGCCGCTGCTCGATCCCTTGGGGGCCGAAGGCATACCCTGCGCCGTCGATCCGACGCGACGTTGGCTGGCGCTCGCGCGTATTCTCGAGGTCGAGCTGGGTAGCGAGGCACCGAAAGGGGCGACGCTGCTGCGGCTCGCCCGTGAAACCGCGGCCACGATGGATCGGTTGCTCGCCGAGGAAATCATACCCGACGATCTTCTCGGCGAGTCCGTACTGCAAATCGTTGGCGATCTCGCCGACCACTGGAAGCGATCGCTTGCAACTTTCGCGCGGGTGCAGGAGCGCTGGCGTTTCCAGCTCCGGGAGTGGGGCGCTGTCGACGCGGCGACCCGCCGCAACCTGCTGTTTCGCGAAGCGGCACGCCGCTGGAAAACCGAGCCGCCCGCAAGCGCCATCGTCGCCGCCGGTGTCACCAGCGCCGCGCCCGCGCTCGCCGAGCTTCTGCGCGTGGTCAGCGAACTGCCGCGCGGCGCCGTGGTCCTGCCCGATCTCGACCTCGCGATGGACCAAGAGGTGTGGAAAGAACTCGGCCGCGCGGGCCGTGCGCTGGAAACCGACAGCGAACCCTTTGCCCGTCACGACGCGGTGACCCATCCTCAGTATCACCTCAAGCTGCTGCTCAACCGGATGGGCGTGGCACGGGCTGAGGTGCAGCCCTGGCACCGGCGCGGCGAGGTGGCGGCCCCGCCGGAACGCAGCCACGCAATTTCGGCATTGTTCCTTCCGCCCGAGGCTAGCGGGCGCTGGGTCGCGCTGCCCGCCGATCGCAGGCGGCTTGCGGGCGTGCGGATCATGGATTGCGCGACGCCCGAGGAGGAAGCGCAGGCGATCGCGCTCCTCGTTCGCGAAGCTCTCGAAACACCGGGCAAGCGGGTGGCGGTGATAACGCCCGATCGTGCCCTCGCGCGGCGGGTGATGCATCATCTCAGGCGATGGAATATTGCGGCCGACGACACGGCAGGGCAGCCTCTGTCCCAGACCGCAGCCGGGCGCCTGCTTTTGCTCGCCGCGGAAGTGGCGGCGGGCGGGGCCGCTCCCGTCGCGCTGACCGCCCTGCTGATGCATCCACTGGTCAAGGGGGACATGGAGCGGCCGGAGTGGCTCGGCCATGTCCGGACGCTCGAACTGGCGCTCAGGGGTCCGCGCCCCAAGGAAGGGCTCGATGCCCTGTCGGACGTGGTCGCCCGGGCCACTCGGCGGAATCCCGGCCTGACCGCGTGGTGGAACGGCGTCGCCGTGATACTCGCCGACCTCCTCGCCATGCCGGAGCGCGGCCCTCTCGCGGATGGTGTGGATACTCTTTCTGCCGCTGCCCATCGCCTGGCCGGGGATGCGCTGTGGGAGAAGGAGGACGGCCGCGCGCTCGGACAATTCGTCGAGGACCTGGTGACCAACGCGCGCGAGGCAGGGTCAGAGATCGACACCCCGCAGATCGATCTCATCCTGCGCGATGCGATGGAGGAGGTGGCGGTGCGCCCGCCTTGGGGCGGCCATCCGCGGGTCGCGCTCTATGGCCTGCTCGAATCGCGGATGAGCCGGGCCGATCTGGCGATTTGCGCAGGCCTCAATGAAGGAAGCTGGCCGGCACGTGGTGCCGCCGATGCCCTGCTCGCGCCGCCGGTTCTGCGGGCGCTGGGCGTTCCGGGAGCCGATTTCCGCATCGGCCTGTCCGCGCACGACCTCGCCGGGGCCCTCGGCGCGCCGGAGGTGGTGCTGAGCCGGTCGGCGCGCGACGACAGCGGCCCGGCCATCCCATCGCGTTTCCTGCTGCGGGTGCAGGCGCTGCTCGGCGATCTGCTCGACCGGCACCGCGAGACGCGCGCGGTCGTGCTGGCCCGGGCCCTGACCGAGGCGCCCGCTGCGGAACCCTCTCCACGGCCCGCGCCCAACCCGGACGCGGCCCAGCGCGACCTCGCCATTTCAGCCACCGCGCTCGACCGGCTGCTTGGCGATCCTTACCAGTTCTACGCCGGCCAGATACTCCGTCTGCGCGAACTGGAGGCGATCGAGGACGAGCCGGGGCCGGCGTGGCAGGGCACGACGGCCCACAAGATCATCGAGCGCTGGCACAACGCCGTCCTCGCTGATCCGGCCACACCCATCGAACCGATCATGCACGAGGTGCTCGACGAGGCTAACACCCACCCGCTGCTGCGCGCGCTATGGGCACCGCGCCTGCTGGCGGCGCTCGAATGGGTCGCCGAAACGGTGCGCACTTCCGACCGTGAAGTGCTGGCTGTCGAGGATGACGCAAAGGGCGAATTCCAGTTCGAGGGCGTGCGCGTGCACGGCAAGCCCGACCGGATCGACCGGCTGCCGGGCGGCGGCCTCGCCATTGTCGATTACAAGACCGGCAAACCTCCCAGTGCCGCGCAGGTCGAGGCGGGGTTCGCGCTCCAGCTCGGCGTACTCGGTCTGATCGCCGAGGAAGGCGGCTTTCCCAAGGCGCAGGGCGAGCCCGAAGCGTTCGAATACTGGTCGCTTGGCAAGAGCGACAAGAGCGCGACCGGGTTCGGCTTTATCGAGACGCCACTCAAGACGGGGGCGAAGCGCAGCGGGCTGGAGCCGGAGCGATTCCTTCCCCACGCGCGGGCGAAGCTCGCTGAAGCGGTGCGTGGCTACATCCGCGGCGACAAGCCGTTCCGGGCGCGCGAAAACCCCGATTATCCCACTTACGACACTTACGACCAGCTGATGCGGCTTGCCGAATGGCTCCCCCGCATGGACGAGGCCGAGTTGCCATGAGCGGCGAGGTTTACGAACTGCGCGGGCCGCAACGCGCCGCCGTCGACCCGCGCGACAGCGTGTGGCTTTCGGCATCCGCCGGGACCGGCAAGACGCAGGTGTTGTCGGCGCGGGTCTTGCGGCTGCTGATGGAGGAGGGGACCGATCCTTCCTCGATCCTGTGCCTCACCTTCACCAAGGCGGGCGCGGCGGAAATGGCGGTTCGCGTCGGTGAGGTGCTGGCGCGCTGGGTGCGGATGGACGATGGAAACCTCGGCCGCGAGCTGGACCATGTCGGCGCGCCTGTGTCCGCCGAGAGCCGGGCGCGGGCGCGCTCGCTGTTCGCGCGGGTACTCGATTGCCCCGGTGGAGGGCTGCGGATCGACACCATCCATGCCTTCGCGCAATGGCTTCTGGGCGCTTTTCCAGGCGAGGCGGACATCCTTCCAGGCACCCGCGTGATGGATGACCGCGAGCGCGCCTTGCTGGCGGACGAGATGCTGGCGGAGCTGATCGCCGACGCCGACGAGGAGACGCTCGCCGCGATCCGCACGATGAGCATTCGTAAGGGAGCGGACGGGGTGAGACGCTGGCTGATGCGCTGCGCCGGCACCCTGGAGCTCTGGCAGGGACCGGCGGGATGGCAGCCGCCAATGCGAGAGCGGGTCTGTGCGCTGCTCGGCCTCGCCTCGGACGCTGACGAGGCGGGTCTTGCGGCGATGTGCGGCGAAGGATCTTTCGATACCGAAGCCCTTCGTGCCGCGCTCGATGGCTATCGAGGCTGGAGCGCCGCAACCGCTACCAGCGCCGTGCAGGCGATCGGCGAGTGGCTTTCTTCCACCCAGAGCGCCCGCTACGCCGGTCTCGATGCGCTGGAAGAAGCGCTGTTTTACAAGAACGGCAATGCACGGCTTCCGAAGTCCGCCGATCCGGCCTTCATCGCGGCGAGCGAGCGCGTCGGCACCGCCATCGCCGCCATCCGTGACCAGCAACGCGTGTTGGCACTTGCCGAATTCCTCGCTCCGCAGCTCGAGGCCGGGCGGCGGTTCGCCCTGCTGTGGGACGAGGCCAAGCGCCGCGAGGGGCTGGTCGATTTCGACGATCTCATTCGCCGCGCCGCCAGCCTTCTGTCCCACAAGGCCATGGCCGACTGGATCCGATACAAGCTCGACCGGCAGTTCGATCACATCCTGATCGACGAGGCTCAGGATACCAATGCCCAGCAATGGGCAATCATCGACGCGCTGACCGACGATTTCTTCAGCGGCGAGGGGGCGCGGGGCAACCGGGTGCGGACGATCTTCACCGTCGGGGATACGAAGCAGGCGATCTTCGGCTTCCAGGGCACCAGCCCGAAGAACTTCATGGCGGCGCGTGACCGGGTTGCGGCGCGGATGCTGGGGCTCGCCGAGAGCACACGTGACCTCCGCGAACGCCGCGAAACACGCGAATTGCGCGATCTCGACCTCGACCAGTCGTTTCGCACTGCGCAACACGTGCTGCAATTCGTGGACCGGGCCATCGCCGCGATCGGGCACGCCAATTTCGGCCTGCGTGACGCCCCGCCACGCCACGTCGGGCAGGACCGGCCCGGGCTGGTCGCACAATGGAACCTCGTGATCGACGGGCAGGGCGGTGGCGAAGAGGAGGGCGACGGAGCGGCGGGGTGGCTTGCCCGCCACGACCGGATGCTCGCCGACCGGATCGCGCGGCAGGTCCGGCACTGGATGGATGTCGGCTTCCCGCTGGTGAAGGGCGAGAAGACCGGCGCGCGCCGCGCGGGCCCCGGCGACGTCATGGTGCTGGTGCGCAAGCGGCGCGAACTCGCCTCGCTGATCGTAGCGCGGTTGTACGCGCATGGTGTGCCGGTTGCCGGTGTGGACCGATTGCGGCTCGGGGCGCCGCTGGCGGTCAAGGACCTGATGGCGGCGCTGCGCTTCGCGGTCCAGCCGCTCGACGACCTCGGCCTCGCCTGCCTGCTGGTCTCGCCGCTGGGGAGCTGGACCCAGGAAGACCTGCTCCGCTTCGGCTACCGCGAGCCGAACGTCCGCCTGTGGCATCACCTGCGCGATCACGCCGATCCCTTCGTTAAGGAAACGGTCGAAACGCTGCGGGAGATCATGCGGCGCGCCGACTTCGAGAGCCCCCAGGCGCTGCTCCACTGGGCGCTGACCGGGCCGATGGATGGGCGCAGGCGTCTCGTTGCGCGGCTCGGGCGCGAAGCCAACGACCCCATCGACGAGTTGCTCAATGCCGCGGGCACCTACGCCGCCAGCCACGTGGCGAGTCTGCAAGGCTTCATCCGCTGGTTCGATGCGGGCGAGGGCGAGCTGAAGCGCGAAGCGGGCGCGAGCAGGGGACAGGTGCGGGTGATGACGGTGCATGGCTCTAAGGGTCTGCAGGCACCGATCGTCATCCTGGCCGATACGGCGATCGGTCCCGATTCACCGGACGAGCTGGCGCTCCGGGAAATCGGCATCGACGGCGCTGCAGGTCCGCTGGTTCCCGTCCCGGCGATGGCGAAGGACGAGCGTGCGGGACCGCTCGCCGCTGCCCACGAAGCCGCCGCGGCCGAGGCGATGGAGGAGCACTGGAGGCTGCTCTACGTCGGCATGACGCGGGCTGAGGAAGCATTGTTCATCGCGGGCTCGCTGGGTCCGCGAGAAGCCAGGCGGGGGACGGCGCATGAGGACAGCTGGTATGCCCGGCTCCTTCCCCTGTTTGACGCGGACCTGAACGAGGATCCGATCTGGGGTGGGCGCCGCGAATGGGGTGCCCTGACCAATAGCGCACCCGTCGAATCTCTGGTCGAAACGGACGCCGTTTCGGTCCCCGACTGGGTCCACTGGGCCGCGCCCGTGGAGGCAAGACCGCCACGCCCGCTTGCGCCGTCCGGTCTGGGTGAGCAGGAAGCGGGCGAACCGCCTTTGCCCTCTGCCGCGCTGGCCGCCGCGGCGCGCCGGGGTGTGCTGATCCATGGCCTGCTCGAACGCCTGCCGAACGTGGCTGCGGAGGAGCGCGAGGGGAGGGCGGCATCCTGGCTCGCGCGTCAGGCACCCGACCTGGAGGAGGCCGAGCGGGCGGAGGTGCTTGCCGCCGCATCCGCGGTGGTCGATGCCCCCGAATTCGCTGCCCTCTTCGGGCCGGATGCACTGGCGGAAGTGCCGCTGGCCGCGACGGTCGGTGGGCAGGTCATCGCGGGCACCGCCGACCGGCTGCTTATTTCGGACGAGGGAATAACCGTTCTCGACTTCAAGACCGCCCGCCGTCCGCCGACCTCGCTCGATGGTATGCCGGAAACGACCCTGCGCCAGATGGCGGCCTATGTCGCGGCGCTGGAGGCGATCTATCCGGGCCGGAAGGTGCGCGCCGCGGTGCTCTATACGCACACCCCGCAACTCTTCGCCTTGCCGCCGGCACTGATGGACAGCTACAAGATCCGCTTCGAGGAACGGCAGGAAAGCTTTGTCTTCCCGCCCGTTGATTGACCGACCGCACCGCCGATATCGGTGGCCAGACTTACAGGAGAATTGCCATGGCAACTGTTGCCGTCACCGATGCAAGCTTCCAGTCCGACGTCCTTGAAGCGGGCAAGCCCGTCCTCGTCGATTTCTGGGCCGACTGGTGTGGCCCCTGCAAGATGATCGCGCCCGCGCTGGAAGAACTCAGCGAGGAGCTGGGTGACCGAGTGACCATCGCCAAGATGGACATCATGGAGAACCCGGGCGTGCCGGGGCAGATGGGGGTCCAGTCGATCCCGTATCTGGTGCTTTTCAAGGACGGCAAACCCGCCGCCAACATGCGCGGTGCCGCGCCCAAGAGCCAGCTCAAGAGCTGGCTGGAAGGCGCGCTCTAAAGCGTGCGGTAACGCTCGGCGAGCTCGTCCCACAAGGCCGGGCTCGCTGCGCCCAACAGGCCGGTGCCGTCAAGGTCATCCACCCGATAGGGTGAGCCATCGGGCCGCGCCGCCTTGCCGCCCGCCTCGTTCAGCCACAGAACGCCTGCCGCGTGGTCCCAGGCCAGTGTGCGGTTGAAGATCGAGACATCATTGGTGCCGAGCGCGAGGCGCGGATATTGCTCCGCCGCGCAGCGGGGCGTGTCGACAAGCCGGTAATGCGGCGCGACATGCGCGCGGACCCGTTCGCGCTCCTCCGGGTCCATGAAGATGGTCGAGATGGCGGCAACGGGCGGCGTTGCGCCGGAAGACTGCGCCCTCACCTTCTCGTCCCCGATAAAGGCGCCCGTGCCGCGATGCGCGATGCACAGCCTTCGCGAGGGAACGTCGAAGATCCAGCCGGCATGCGCCTCGCCGCCCGATGCCATCGCGATGAGAATGCCGAAAGGCGGCTTGCCGTGCGCGAAATTGTGCGTGCCGTCGATGGGATCGACGATCCAGCAATCGCCGGACAACCGTTCGAGCACGGAAGGGTCGGCGTGGGCGGCCTCTTCGCCCACGATGTGGAGGCCGGGAATGAGCGCCGACAGCCCCTCTTCCAGTATCGCCTCGGCCTCGCGATCGGCGATGGTGACAAGATCGTCCTCCGCCTTGGCGAGAATTTCGTCGGCAGCGAGGCGCTGGTAGCGGGGCATGATCGCCTCGTCCGCCACCCGGTTGAGCAGGCGTTCGATCCCCGAGTGAAGTGCGCGGCGGCTCACGAGCGGTAGTCGGCGTTGATCGAGATGTAGCCGTGAGTGAGATCGCAGGTCCACACGGTCGCCATGCCCTCGCCGAGGCCGAGATCGACTTCGATGCTCACGTCCTGTCCCTTGAGATGCGCGGCGACCGGGGCCTCGTCGTAATCGGGGAGCGGCTGGCCGTCCCGCGCCGCCCAGACGCCGCCGAAGCCGATCGAGAGCCGGTCGCGGTCGGCAGGCTCTCCGGCCTTGCCCACGGCCATGACGATGCGCCCCCAGTTAGCGTCCTCTCCCGCGATCGCGGTCTTCACCAGCGGCGAATTGGCGATCGCGAGACCGACGCGGCGCGCGCTTTCGTCGCTGGTCGCGCCGGTCACGCGGATCGCGATGAATTTCTGGGCGCCCTCACCATCGCGCACCACGCGATGGGCGAGATCGCGGCACACCTGCCGGAGCGCCGCGTAAAAGGCGTCGGCCCCGGGGCTGTCCCAGCTTTCGAGCACCGCGTTGCCCGCCTTGCCGGTCGCCAGCAATAGCACGGTGTCGCTGGTCGAGGTATCGCCATCGACGGTAATGCAGGAAAAGCTCTCCGCGTTCGCCTTGGCGAGCATCTCCTGCAGGAAACCGGGCGCGACTGCCGCATCGGTGGCGATATAGCCGAGCATCGTTGCCATGTCGGGTGCGATCATGCCGCTGCCCTTGATGATCCCGGCCAGTTCCACCCGGACCGGCCCGACCAGTGCCGAGGCGCCGGCCCCCTTGGTGAAAGTGTCGGTGGTGCCGATGGCGCTCGCCGCATCCTCCCAGTCACAGGGTTCCGCCGCAATCGCCGCCGCGATCCCGGCGCGCGCCTTGTCCTGGGGAAGCGGCACGCCGATCACCCCGGTGCTGGAGACGAAGACGTCGCTGGGCTGGCAACCGTAATGTGCCGCCACCTGCGCCATGATCGCCTCCACCGCCTCTCGCCCGCGATAGCCGGTGAAGGCGTTGGAGTTGCCCGCGTTGACGACCACGGCGCGCGCCCGGCCCAACCGCGCCTGCTCGCGCCCCAGCTCCACCTCGCTCGAACAGCAGACGTTGCGGGTGAAAACCCCGGCAACCGCGGTGCCCTTGGCGCATTCGATCAGGGTCAGGTCCGCCCGGTCCCAATCCTTGTAGCGCGCCCGCGCGACGCGCAGCGTGATGCCGTCGATGGCGGGAAGCGCGGGGAAGGGGCGGGCGAGGGGGGAGGTGGAGGCAGTCATCCTCTCACCGCCCTATCTTGGGGCACAGGCGAGAACAACGCGCTTTTGACCGTGGATTTTTAACCCGGGTGTCCCTATGTGCGCCTCAGCCATGTTGCGCCGCCTCCTCGCCTGCCTTGCCCTGCTCACCGGCCTCGCCGCCGCGGGCGCGCCTGCCCAGGCTGAGGTCGCCGCGGCGCTATCCTCCCGCGTGGTCGCGACGGTACGGGCGGACGTGGGGACAAGCCAGTCGGCAGCGATCGTCGCCCGCACGCTCCCCGCGCGCCCTGCAGCGATCGAAGCGCCGGAAGTTTCCGATAGGCTTGGCGCCACAGCCGCACCCACAGTCTATCCCGGCATCGACCGCGCGCGCGAATAGCGCGCCAGTTTCTTTCACCGACCCGATTGAGGCCGGGAGCGCCGACGCGCGCCCGGTCGCAGCCAAATAGAATTTGCCGAAAGCTCCGTTCCCATGTTCCAGACCGTCATGAAATCCCTCTTCGGCTCGTCCAACGACCGCTACGTCAAGTCGATGGGCAAGACCGTCCAGCTCATCAATTCCCTCGAGCCGCAGCTCCAGGCGATGACCGATGACGAGCTGCGCGCCCAGACCGACAAGTTCCGTCACCAGCTCGCCAACGGCAAGACGCTCGACGATATCCTGCCCGAAGCCTTCGCCACCGTGCGTGAGGCTTCGGTCCGTGTCCTCGGCATGCGCCATTTCGACGTGCAGATGATCGGCGGGATCGTCCTCCACCGCGGCGAGATCGCCGAAATGCGCACGGGCGAGGGCAAGACGCTGGTGGCCACGCTCGCCACCTATCTCAACGCCATCGAGGGCAAGGGCGTCCACGTCGTCACCGTCAACGATTACCTTGCCACCCGCGACGCGGAATGGATGGGCCGCCTGCACCAGTTCCTCGGCCTGACCATCGGCGTCGTCGTGCCGAACATGAACGAGTTCGAGAAGCGCGACGCCTACAATGCCGACATCACCTACGGCACGAACAACGAGTTCGGCTTCGACTACCTGCGGGACAACATGAAGCACGAGCGGGGCGAGATGGTGCAGCGCCCCTTCAACTTCGCGATCGTCGACGAGGTGGATTCGATCCTGATCGACGAGGCGCGTACCCCGCTGATCATCTCCGGACCGACGGAGGACAAGCAGGATCTCTACATCGCGGTCGATAGCATCGTGAAGGGCATCGAACCCGAGTGGTACGAGGCCGACGAGAAGACCAAGAACATCACCTGGACCGAGGAAGGCACCGACCGGATCGAGGAGCGTCTGCGCGAGGCGGGCCTGCTGGAGACCGAGAACCTCTACGACGTCGAGAACACGCAGGTCGTCCACCACCTCGATCAGGCGCTCAAGGCGAACATCATGTTCAAGCGCGACATCGACTACATCGTGAAGGACGACAAGATCGTCATCATCGATGAATTCACCGGGCGCATGATGGAGGGCCGTCGCTGGTCGAACGGGCTGCATCAGGCGGTCGAGGCGAAGGAAGGCGTCAAGATCGAGCCCGAGAACCAAACGATGGCCTCGATCACCTTCCAGAACTATTTCCGTATGTATCCCAAGCTTGCCGGCATGACCGGCACCGCCGCCACCGAGGCGGGTGAATTCTGGGACATCTACAAGCTCAACGTCGCCGAAATCCCGACCAACCGTCCGGTGCAGCGGATCGACGAGGAGGATCAGTTCTACAAGAACACGATGGACAAGTTTCAGGCCATCGCCGTCGCGATCCGCGAGAAGAACCAGATCGGTCAGCCGGTGCTGGTCGGCACGGTCTCCATCGAGAAGTCGGAACTTTTGAGCAGCTTCCTCGAGAAGGAGGGGGTCAAGCACTCGGTCCTCAACGCCCGCTTCCACGAGCAGGAGGCGCATATCGTGGCGCAGGCGGGCCGCCTCGGTGCGGTTACCATCGCCACCAACATGGCCGGGCGCGGCACCGATATCCAGCTCGGCGGCAATGTCGAGTTCCGGGTCGAGGACGAATTGCGCGATATGGCAGACGGGCCGGAGCGCGATGCCGCGATCGAGCGTATCAAGGCCGAGATCGCGGCCGAGAAGCAGCAGGTGATAGAGGCGGGCGGCCTGTTCGTGCTCGGCACCGAGCGCCACGAAAGCCGCCGTATCGACAACCAGCTGCGCGGTCGCTCGGGCCGCCAGGGCGACCCGGGGCTAAGCCGGTTCTACCTCTGCCTCGAGGACGACCTGCTGCGCATCTTCGGGCCCGACACGCTGTTTTCCAAGATGATGAACGCCAATCTCGCCGACGGCGAGGCGATCGGGTCCAAGTGGCTCTCCAAGGCCATCGAGACCGCCCAGAAGAAGGTCGAAGCGCGCAACTTCGAGATGCGCAAGCAGGTCGTCGAATACGACAATGTCATGAACGACCAGCGCAAGGTTATCTACGAGCAGCGCGCCGAGATCATGGATGCCGAGGCGGTCGACGATGTCGTGCTCGATATGCGCCATGACGCGATCAATGCCATCGTCGGGGAGGCGTGCCCGCCGGGCTCCTATCCCGAACAGTGGGACATTGCAGGTCTGAACGAGAAGCTGGCCGAGAAGTTCGGGCTCAATCCGCCCATCGACGAATGGCTGACCGAAGATCGCATCGAGCCTGAGATCATCGAGGAGCGCATCACCGCTGAAGCCGACGCTGTAATGGAGGCCAAGCTTGCGCAGGTCGATCCACAGCGCTGGCGTTCGTTCGAGAAGTCGATGTTGCTGCGCACCCTCGACCATCACTGGAAGGAGCATCTCGCCACGCTCGACGCATTGCGCCAGGTGGTGTGGCTGCGTGCGCACGCCCAGAAACAGCCGATCAACGAATACAAGCAGGAAGCCTTCGGGCTGTTCGAGCGCATGCTCGACGTCCTGCGCGAGGATGTGACGGGCCAGTTGCTGACGCTGGACATCGCGCCATCGGCGCCGATGCCAGTGCCATCGGAAGTGCTGGCGGGGCTGCCGGACTTCCTGACCGGCCACATCGACCCGCTGACCGGGCTCGACAATTCGGACGATGGCGACGGCTCGCGGTTCAACCCGCAGCTGTTCGGCTCGCTCGCCGGCAGCCCGCGCGGCGAAGCCGGACCGGGCGGGGTGGCCGACAATCCCTGGGCCGGGCAGGAGATCAGCCGCAACGCGCCGTGTCCCTGCGGCTCGGGTAACAAGTACAAGCATTGCCACGGGGCGCTGGCGGCCTAGCCTGACGCTCGCGCAGATGTGGCTCGTCGCTGCCTTCTTCGGGACCGCGCTGCTCTATGCCAGCGTCGGGTATGGCGGCGGGTCGACCTACAACGCGCTGCTGGCGTTGTCCGGCACCGATTATCGCCTGCTGCCGGCAATAGCGCTGGCGTGCAACATCGTGGTCGTCGCGGGCGGCACGGTCCGCTTTGCGAGGGCGGGGATCACCCCGTGGCGAGGCGCGCTGGTGCTCACCGCGATCGCTGCCCCGGCAGCATTCCTCGGCGGGGTGATTCCGATCGGCAAGGAGGCCTTCATGACGATCCTGGGTGTGGCGCTCGTCCTGACGGCGCTGACGCTGCTGCTGCCGGTCGCGGACGCCGCGGGAGAGCCGGCACGCGGCACGCGCTGGATGCCGGTGCTATCGCTTCCCATCGGCTTCCTGGCGGGGCTCGTCGGCATTGGCGGAGGGATTTTCCTTGCCCCGCTCCTCCACCTCACACGGTGGAGCAACGCGCGGGCTATCGCCGCCACCGCCAGCCTTTTCATCCTCGTCAATTCGTTGTTCGGCCTTGCTGGCCAGCTGCTGAAAGGTGGCCTCGACCGCCTCGGCGCCGCGGTGACCCTGGGCCTCCCGCTTCTGGTCGCGGTGGCGATCGGCGGACAGATTGGCAGCCATCTCGCCGCGCGCGTGCTGCCGCCCAAGGGCATCCGCTGGCTCACGGCCGTGCTCACCGCCTGGGTGGGCGCCCGCTTGCTGCTGACTTAGTGGAAAGTGGCTCCCCGAGTTGGATTCGAACCAACGACCAAGTGATTAACAGTCACCTACTCTACCGCTGAGCTATCGGGGAGCAGCCGGATCGGCAGGAGCGCGCCTATATGAAGGCCGTGTCGCTTTGGCAAGCCGCTTGGCGCGGGAAAATCGCAGCGATGCTCTAAAAGACGAATTGCTCGGCCACGATGCGCTCATCGAGCGAGTGGCCCGGATCGAAAAGCAGGGTCAGCCTGCGGTCGGCCGCCACCCTGACCCGAACCTCCACCACGTCGCGGACTTCCTTCTGGTCCGCCACTGCCGACACCGGGCGCTTGTCGGGCTCCTTGACCGTCAGGCCAATAGTATAGCGGTCGGGCAGGATCGCGCCCCGCCAGCGCCTTGGGCGAAAGGCGCTGATCGGGGTGAGAGCAAGCAGCCGGGAATCGAGCGGCAGGATCGGGCCGCTTGCGGACAGGTTGTAGGCGGTGGAACCCGCCGGCGTCGCTACGAGCACACCGTCGCAGACCAGTTCCTCGATCCGTACCTTGTCGTTGACGAGAACCTGGATCTTGGCGGTCTGGCGGGTTTCGCGCAGCAGCGACACCTCGTTGATGGCGCAGTAGCCGTGCCGTTGTCCGTCGCTGGTGATCGCTTCCATCGCGAGCGGATCGATATGATGCTCCCGCGCTTTCGCGATGCGCGTCAGGAGCTTCTCGGGCGAACGGTTGCGATTCATCAGGAACCCGACCGTGCCGAGGTTCACGCCGTAGACCGGCAGGATTTTTCCGCTGTCGAGCATCGCGTGCAGCGTCTGTAGAAGGAACCCGTCTCCGCCGACGACCACCACTGCTTCAGCCTCGTCAGGCTCAACCCATTCGAAAAGCGTGCGAAAATTGTCCGCAGCAGCCTGCGCTTTCTCGGTTTCGGAGACCACCAGCGCGAGGCGCGAAAATTCCGGCATTGTTCCCCCGCAGGACACGGCTATGAGGTTGCTGGCCAACGCCGGTGTGGACAAGTCTATGGAGCCAGACGAAGTTTGGCAACGCGCGTGTAAGCTCCGGCACGGGTACGCACTGGAGAAACGATGATCGCGCTCGAAAAAGGAGCCGACGAGGATATGGCCGGCGACAGGCGTGATGCGCTGACCGGGTTGATCGACGCGACCCAGGCGAAGGCGCGCATCGCTCGCTGGCTGGACGAGTGGCGAGCGGGCATCAGCGGGTCTCCGCTCCACGCGATGCTGATCGCGGTGGGGCGGATCGACACAGTCAACCTTGCCTATGGCGCTACGACCGGCGACACCGCGCTGGTCGAGATCGCGCAGAGGCTCGCCCACTTCGCGACCGACGAATTCGAGACCGGCGACTGGTTCGCCGCGCGTGTGGCGGGGGGCACGTTCCTGCTCGTTGCCCGCGAAAGTTGCAGCCGCGAGCGCTGGCAGTGGTTCGCAGAGGCGTTAGCCGATGCCATCGCCATGCCGATCCTGTCCGATACCGGCGGCGCCGTTCGTCTATGGCCGCGTGTGGCACTGATGCGCGCTGTCGAAGGGGACGAGCCGGGGGGCATTCTCGATCAGCTCGCCAACGCGCTTCATCGCGCCAAGGAAGAGCGCGGGCGGCGGGTCGCCTGGGTTTCGGGCGAACTGGCCCATGTCGGCGTCTCCAACCAGCAACTCGAGGCAGATATGCTCGCCGCCATCGACCGCGGCGAGATCGAGATCGTCTTCCAGCCGCAATATGCGATGGCGGATGACCGCATCGTCGGCGCGGAGGCGCTGGCGCGCTGGCAGCATCCGGAGATCGGCCGTCTTGGCGCCAATACGCTTTTCACCCTGGCCGAGCGCACCGACCATGTCGCGCAGCTGTCCCGGCACATTGCCGACCGTGCGTTGGCGCTCGCTGCCGAGTGGCCCGCGGGCATGAGACTGGCCATCAACGTCACCCCCGCGGATCTTGCGGCCGCGACCTTTCCGATCGACTTTCTCGGGCTGCTGGAGCGCCATGGCTTTCCCGCGGAGCGCCTTACGATCGAGATTACCGAGCAGGTGCTGCTCGCGGATCTCGAAGAGGTCGCTCGTGCGCTCGCCCCGCTCACGCAAGCCGGGGTCACTATCGCGCTCGACGATTTCGGCGCCGGCTACAGCAATTTCCGCTATCTGAAGCTGCTCCCGATCGACAAGATCAAGCTCGACCGGTCGATGGTCGAAGGCATCGCGGAGGATCCGCGCGACTTGGCCGTGCTGCGGGCGATAACCGCCATGGCGAGCGCGCTCGACCTGAAAGTCGTCGCGGAAGGGGTCGAAGACGAAGCGCAGCACGCCGTGCTGATGGGCGAGGGGATCGAAACCTATCAGGGCTTCCTGCGATCGGTTCCGGTAGGGCAGGCGGATTTCCTCGCGCTGGCCAGCCACGGCTGACGGGCGCGATCAGGCGGCCTTTTTGCGCTCGCCACGTGCCACGATTCCCGACAGCCCCTTGGTAAGCTGGTAAAGCCCGTTGAGGCGGCTCTGCGGGTCATTCCATGCGCGGCTGATCACCAGCTTCATGTCCGGGCGCAGCTTCGCGGTTCCCTTGAGGCGCTCGACATAGGCAAGCAGGCCCGCCGGATCGGGAAAATCGTCCTGGTGGAACGTCACAAGCGTCCCCGCCGCTCCAACATCGATCTTGGCGATATTGGCGACGATCGCCTGCTGCTTGATCTCCAGTAGCTTGACGAGATTGGCCGTCGCCGCGGGCAGGGCACCGAAACGGTCGATCATCTCGGCCGCCAGCGCATCCAGTTCGGCCTTGCCCTCGGCATCATTGAGGCGGCGGTACAGCGCCATACGGACGGCGAGATCGGGAACGTAGTCCTCGGGGATCATGATCGGCGCATCGACGGTAATTTGCGGGCTGACACTGTCACGCTTGGGTTCCAGCCCAAGTTCGCCCGCCTTCGCCGCCAGGATCGCGTCCTCCAGCATCGACTGGTAGAGTTCGAACCCGACTTCGCGGATATGGCCGGACTGCTCGTCGCCAAGCAGGTTGCCTGCGCCGCGGATGTCGAGATCGTGGCTTGCGAGCTGGAACCCGGCGCCCAGGCTGTCGAGATCGCCGAGCACCTTCAGCCGCTTCTCCGCGACCTCGTTCAGCACGGTATCCTCGGGCGTGGTCAGATAGGCATAGGCGCGCAGTTTCGAGCGGCCCACGCGGCCGCGCAGCTGGTAAAGCTGGGCGAGGCCGAAGCGGTCGGCGCGGTGGATGATGATCGTGTTGGCGCTCGGCAGGTCCAGCCCGCTCTCGACGATGGTGGTCGACAGCAGAACGTCGTACTTGCCCTCGTAGAAGGCACTCATCTTTTCCTCGATCTCGCCCGCACCCATCTGGCCGTGCGCCGCGATGACCTTCACCTCGGGCACGGCCTTGCGGAGCCATTCCTCCAGCTCGGGCATGTCGGAGATGCGCGGCACGACGATAAAGCTCTGGCCGCCACGGTGATGCTCGCGCAGCAACGCCTCGCGCACCACCATCTCGTCCCATTCCATCACGTAAGTCCGCACCGCGAGCCGGTCGACCGGCGGAGTCTGGATGGTCGAAAGCTCGCGCAGACCGCTCATCGCCATCTGGAGCGTGCGGGGAATGGGCGTGGCGGTGAGGGTGAGCATGTGGACGTCGGCGCGCAGCTGCTTGAGGCGTTCCTTGTGATTGACCCCGAAGCGCTGTTCCTCGTCCACGATCACGAGGCCGAGATCCTTGAATTCGGTCTGCTTCGACAGGATCGCGTGGGTGCCGATCACCACGTCGATGTCGCCGGATTTCAGCCCATCGCGCGTTTCCTTCGCCTCCTTCGCGCCGACGAGGCGACTCAGCCGTCCGACCTTGAGCGGGAAACCGGCGAAACGTGCCGCGAAGTTCTCGTAGTGCTGGCGCGCGAGCAGGGTGGTCGGCGCGACCACCGCGACCTGCTTGCCGCCCATCGCCGCGACAAAGGCGGCGCGCAGCGCGACCTCGGTCTTGCCGAAGCCGACGTCGCCGCAGACCAGCCGGTCCATCGGGCGCCCGCTTTCGAGATCGCCGAGCACGTCGGCGATGGCGCGGTCCTGATCCTCGGTCTCCTCCCACGGAAAACGGTCCTGGAATTGTCCATAGGCGCTCTCGTCCACGGCCAGCACGGGCGCTTTCTTCAGCGCGCGGGCGGCGGCAGTGCGGAGCAGTTCGTTGGCGATCTCGCGAATGCGCTCGCGCATCTTCGCGCGCCTGCGCTGCCACGCCTCGCCGCCCAGCCGGTCGAGCTGGACCGCCTGCTCGGATGAACCGTAGCGGCTGAGAACGTCGATGTTCTCGACCGGGATGTAGAGCTTGTCGCCCCCGGCATACTCGAGCATCACGCAGTCGTGTGCGCTCTTGCCGACCGCGATCGGCTCAAGACCCAGATACTTGCCGATGCCGTGCTCGGTATGGACCACGAGGTCGCCGCGATTGAGCGCGGACAGTTCGGCCAGAAAGGCGTCGGCGTCCTTCTTCTTTTTGCGGCGGCGGACGAGGCGGTCGCCCAGCACCTCCTGCTCGGTGACGATGTCGAGCTGCTCATTGGCGAAACCGGCGTCGAGCGGGAGCACCAGCGCGGTTGCCTTGCCTTTCGCACTCTTGCCGAGCGCATCCTGCCAGCTGTCGGCGAGGGCCACCGCGACACCTGCTTCCTCGAGGATCGAGGCCATGCGCGCCCGGCTGCCGGTCGAGTAGGCAGCGAGCAGGGGCCGCCTGCCGTCCTTGCCGACCGCCTTCAGATGGTCGGCAAGCGGGCCATAGACATTGTCGCCCCGCGCGCGCTCAGGCGCGAAGTCGCGACCCGAACGGAAACCGAGGTCGATCACCCGGTCGCTCTCCGGCTCGGCAAAGCCGGTCGCCCGGTGGACCGGCCATTCGTCGAGCTTTGCTGCCAGCTCCTCGGTGCCGAGATAAAGCGCATCGGGCGGGAGCGGACGATAGCTGCCCTTCGCCTGGCCGGCGGTGCTGCGGCGCTGCTCGAAATAGTCGGCGATGTCGGTCAGCCGCTCCTCGCCCGCGGTGAGGGCGCCCGCGTCGACGACGGCGACATCGTCCTTGTCGAGATGGTCGAACAGCGTCGCGAGCTTCTCCTCGAACAGCGGCAGCCAGTGCTCCATGCCGGCGAGGCGCCGCCCCTCGCTGACCGCCTCGTAGAGCGGGTCCTGCGTCGCGGCGGCGCCGAACATCTCGCGATAGCGGCTGCGGAACCGCTTGATGCTGTTCTCGTCGAGTAGCGCTTCGCTGGCGGAAAGCAGCAGGTGGCTGTCGAGGATCCCCGTGCTCATCTGGGTGTTGGGATCGAAGGTTCGCAGCGATTCGAGTTCGTCCCCGAAGAAATCCAGCCGCAACCCTTGTTCGAGCCCGCTCGGGAAGATGTCGACGATCGATCCGCGGATCGCGAATTCGCCTGCGTCGATCACCGTGTCGGTGCGGCCATAGCCCTGCCGCCGCAGCAGGGCGGCGAGGCTGTCCATGCCGATCTCCATACCGGGCCGGAACTCGCGCACATTTTCGCGGACCCGGAACGGGGTCAGCACCCGCTGGGTCAGCGCGTTGATGGTGGTGACGAGGAGCTGCGGACCGGCGTTGTTCGCCTGCAACCGGTGCAGTGCCGCCAGCCGGCGCGCGCTGACCGACAGCGCGGGGCTGGCCCGGTCGTAGGGCAGGCAGTCCCAGGCGGGGAACTCGATCACTTCCAGCTCCGGCGCGAAGTAGCGGGCCGCCTCGGACACGCTCCGCATCGCCGCCTCGTCGGGCGCGATGAACAACGCCCGCCGCTTCGCCGCCCGCGCTAGGTCGGCCAGCACGAGCGGCTGCGCGCCGCGCGCCACCGAGGCGAGGGTGAGCGGGTGGTCGGCTTTCATGATGCGGGCGATATCGGGCATGTCAGGTCCAAATGGGGCGCGCGGGCAGACGTTCCGCACACGCGCGAAGACCCACCCGAGCGTTTCGGGCAGGTTCATCGCGAGGGGATTTAGGCGTTCGGGCCCAAACCTCAACCTCCGTTCGTGTCGAGCGAAGTCGAGACACGCCGCGCGCGTATCTCGACTTCGCGCTGCGCGCTCCGCTCGATACGAACGGCCTAGCGAATCGCGACGAAATCCAGCCTCTGCATGGTCTCGATCAGAGGACCGCGAAAACGTTCTGGAATCTCCGCGGTCTGAAGCGCCCACGCCATGACGTCGACGTCATCCTCCTCGATCAGCGCCTCGAACCAGTCGAGCTCGGCGTCGCTCCAATCGGCATGATAGTGGTCGAAGAAACCGCCGATCATGTAGTCCGCCTCGCGCGTGCCGCGGTGCCAGGCGCGGAATTTCAACCGCCGGATTCGGGATGCCCTGTCCATGACCCCGCGGTTATGGCACCCGTGACGTGCTGACAACATGGGATCACCAGCTTGCCGATCGATCAGGATACACTCGAAGCCTTGCAGCTCGCCGCGCGCGCCGGGTCCGACTACCGCCAGCGCACGGTCGACGCCGCCACGACGCCGGTCGACAGCTACGCCCAGGTGCTCGCGCGCTTTGCGGAGCCGGTGCCCGAAACGGGCGGTGTGCCGACCGAGATCATCGCAGACCTGATCGCGCGGGCCGATGGCGGCATCCGCGCCATGACCGGGCCGCGCTTCTTCGGGTGGGTTATCGGCAGCTCGCACCCGACCGGCGTCGCCGCCGACTGGCTGACCTCGGCCTGGGGGCAGAACGCTGCCAATGTCGTCGCCGCACCGGCAGCTTGCGCGGTGGAGGCGGTGGTGGCGGGCTGGGTGCTCGACCTGCTGGACCTGCCGCGCGAAAGCTCGGTGGGAGTGGTATCAGGGGCGACGGTGGCGAACACCGTCTGCCTCGCCGCGGCGCGGGGCGAGGTGCTGCGGCGCGCTGGCTGGGACGTCGAGGCGGACGGCCTTTTCGGGGCGCCGGAGATCACGGTGATGATCGGCGCGGACGCTCATGCGACCGTTTTCTCGGGCCTGCGCTACCTCGGCCTCGGCGCAAAACGCGTGATCGAGATCGCGACCGACTCGCTGGGCCGGATGCTGGCGAGCGATCTTGCGGAGAGGCTGGAAAGCCACTCCGGTCCTCTCATCGTCATCGCGCAGGCGGGCCAGATCAATACAGGGGTCAGCGACCCCTTCGCCCAGATCGCGCCGCTGGTCCGAAAGGCGGGGGGATGGTTGCACGTCGACGGTGCCTTCGGGCTATGGGCGGCGGCCTCGTCGAAGCACCGCCATCTCGTCGCGGGAGTGGAGCAGGCCGACAGCTGGGGCACCGACGGGCACAAATGGCTCCAGACGCCCTATGACGGCAGCTTCGCCATCGTCCGCGACGAGGCGGCGCATCGCCGCGCGATGAGCATTACCGCCAGCTACCTCCCCGGTGCCGCACCGAGCGAGCGCGATCCGACGAGCTATGTCATGGAGCTTTCCCGCCGCGCCCGCGGCTTTGCGATGTGGGCGATGATCAGGCAGCTCGGCCGAACCGGCGTCGCGGCAATGGTGGAGCAGGACATCGCGGTGGCGCAGGCGATGGCTGCGGGCATGGCCGCGATCGAGGGCGCGGAACTGATCGCAATGCCCGAGCTCAACCAGTTCATGGTCCGCTTCGGCGATAGCGACGATCTGACGCGCGCCGTGCTGGCGCAGGTGCAGGAGGACGCGGTCGCCTTCATCGGCGGATCGGAATGGCGTGGGCAGTGGGTCATGCGCGTCTCGGTCTGCTCGATCGCGACCACGCCGGAGGACGGGCGGATCACGGTCGATGCGGTGCGCGCGGCGTGGGAAAAGGTCCGTGCTCGGGGCTAAGGCGCTTGCGAGCGACGGCCCGCCGCCTATCGTGAGGCGATGCGTCCCGAGGCTCTCAATCCGTTGTTCGCAGAGATCGAGACGCTCGACGGTGTCGGGCCGAAGCTCAGGAAGCCGCTGACCCGGCTCGGGCTGGAGCGCGTCAGGGACGTCGCCTTCCACCTGCCGGAGCGGTTCGTGTCGCGCCGCGCCGTCGCCAATGTCGACGAGGCGGGGGAGGGTGAGCAAATCATCGTCGCGCTCACGCCGGTCGAACATCGCGCGAGCCGCAACAGCCGTGGTCCCTATCGCGTGCTCGCGCAGGATGGGGCGGGAAATGTGATCGCGCTGACCTATTTCGGGCGCGCGAGCTACACGGCGAGGAAACAGCTGCCGGTCGGCGAAAAACGCTGGGTGGCAGGCAAGCTGGAACGCTATGGAGACATGCTCCAGATCGTTCACCCCGATCATGTGCTGGAGGAGGGCGGGGCGAGCCTTGGGCATCTCACGGAGCCGGTCTATCGTCTGTCGGAGGGGCTGACCCAGCCGATGGTCACCAAGCTGGTCGCGCAAGCGCTCGAGCGCGTGCCGGAGTTACCCGAATGGAGCGATCCTGCCGAGATCGAGCGCGAGGCGTGGCCCAGCTGGCGCGATGCGTTGGTGCTGGCGCATCGCGGCGAGCATCCGGCGGCGCGCGACCGGCTCGCTTATGACGAGATGCTAGCGAACAGCCTCGCGCTGATGCTGGTACGCGCCGACAACCGGCGGCGGCAAGGCCAGCCCTTGCGCGGCGACGGGCGGTTGCGGGAGAAGCTCGCGCTGCCGTTTCCCCTCACCGGCGCCCAGAAACGCACCATTGCCGAGATCGAGGGCGACCTCGCGCAGGACTCACCGATGCTGCGGTTGCTTCAGGGCGATGTCGGGGCGGGCAAGACGGTGGTGGCGCTGGAGGCCATGCTGATCGCGGTCGAGGCAGGCGCGCAGGCGGCGATGCTCGCGCCGACCGAACTTCTCGCCCGCCAGCATTTCGACACGCTCCGGCGCATGGCGGCACCCACAGGGGCGCGGGTCGAAATCCTCACCGGTCGCGATAAGGGCAGGGCGCGCGAGGCGACGCTGATGGGCCTTCTCGACGGCAGTATCGACATCCTTGTCGGCACGCACGCCATCTTTCAGGACCAAGTCGCCTATCGCAATCTCGCACTGGTGGTCATCGACGAACAGCACCGCTTCGGCGTCTCGCAGCGGCTGATGCTCGCAAGAAAGGGCAAGCGCGCGCCGCACGTCCTCGCGATGACCGCGACGCCGATCCCGCGCACGCTCACTCTCGCACAATATGGCGAGTTAGACGTCAGCAAGCTCGACGAATTGCCGCCGGGCCGCCAGGCGATCGACACGCGAGTTATCGGAATCGAGCGCCTGGCCGAGGTCGTGGACGGGATCGCTCGCCACCTCCAGACCGGCCAGCAGGCCTATTGGGTGTGCCCGATGGTCCGGGACAGCGAAGAAGGAGACACCGCGGCGGCCGAAGCGCGTTTCGCCGCGTTGCAGGGGCGTTTCAGTGCCGATGCTGTGTTGGTGCATGGCCAGCTTCCGCCCGAGGCCAAGGACGCGGCGATGGAGCGGTTTGCAAGCGGTCATGCGAGGCTGCTGGTCGCGACGACGGTGATCGAAGTCGGAGTCGATGTCCCGAACGCTACCCTCATGGTGATCGAGCAGGCCGAGCGGTTCGGTCTTGCCCAGCTCCATCAGCTCCGCGGACGGGTCGGGCGCGGCGCGGAGAAATCGGTCTGTCTGTTGCTTCGGTCGAGCGAACTCAGTGAAACCGCACGCGACCGCCTCGCCCTGATGCGCGAGACGCAGGATGGCTTCCGTCTTGCCGAAGAGGATCTGCGGCTTCGCGGCGGGGGTGAACTGCTCGGGACGCGGCAGTCTGGCGATACCCCGTTCCAGATCGCAAATCTCGAGCAGATCAGTCGCTTGCTCCCGATTGCTTACAGCGATGCCAGGTTGCTGATGGAGCGCGACGGCGGGCTTGAGGGCACGCGCGGGAACGCAGCGCGCCTGCTCCTTTACCTTTTCGAGCGCGATGTCGGCGTGCGCACCCTGCGGGGTGGGTGAGCTACCTGATCGTGGTACGGAACTTGAGCGCGAAGCTGGCGTTCGGCACCATCGTCGCGGCAGTCGCCGTCAGGACATTGCCTGCGATCGAGGCGCCATAGGGATCACTCTCGTCCGCGCCGGTCGCGTCGTCGTCCTCCGCGATGGTGGCCGCGCCGCAACTGGTGCCGCTCAGCATGGACCCGGTCGTGTAGTTGAGTGTGGCGGGAATGGTGTCGGTGCCAACAATGTTGGTCGCGGTCCCGCTGCCCGGGTTGGTGAGGAGAATGCAGTATTCCACTACCGCGCCGGGAATCATCCGCGGATTGGTGGTGCCATTGGTTGGGTCCGAGATCAGCGTGCTGACCTTGGTCACCCCGAGAACGGCCACCGGGCGACAGAAGGTGATGTCGTGGAGCGCCATCGCCTGCCCGCCCGGATTGGAAGGTGCGGTGGTGTGGTTGCCATACTTGATCGTGATCTGGTCGATGGGTTGCGTGAAGGTGACAACGACCGTGCCATTCGCCGTCGTATTTGCGGCACCGGCATCGCCGACGGCCGTGTTGCCGACGACGTAGTTGGAGATGCCATTCGTCAGCGTCGGAAGGACGGTCGCGCCTTGATAGCTGCCGGTGATCACCAGCTTGTCTGCGAACTGGCCGGCATTGAAGTCGATGTCGAAGACGCTGAACTGCGCGCCGGGAACGGCTGTCGGCAGGGTGATGACGGTGTCGGCAGTCTCGGACTGGGTGTTGAAATCGAGATACTGATGCAGGGCGTATTGCGCCGGGCTTAGGCCGCCTGTGATAGCGGCATTGTTGTTCGTCGGAGACTGGCCCCCGAAACCGGCATTGTTGACCCAGGTCGCGGTCGAGGTGATGGCGAAGTTCACCGTACCGATCCCGGTCACCGCATAGCTGTTGTTGAGCGAACCGGCGGTCCAGCTGATCAGGTCCCAGTCGAATAGTGTCGTGCCCGAGGGGCATGACAGCAGCGGCGGCGTGCCGGCGACGCGGGTACCGGCGACCGTGAAGGACACGCTCTCCTGGTCATCCTCGTTGGCATTGTTGTTATTCGGCGTGGAATCGAGGTCCACGACCGAACTTGCGGTTACCTCCGCGGTGTTGGTGACGCTGGCGCTCGCCATTGCCGTAACGGTTGCGGCAATGGCGAGCGTCCGCGTCTGGCCCGGCGCCACGCTTCCGACCGTCCATACTCCGGTTATCGAATTGTAGCTTCCGAACCCCGAAGAGCTGACAAAGCTCGTTCCGGCGGGAAGCAAATCGGTTACTGCCACGCCCGTGGCGGTGGTCGGGGCGCCGGCCGCGTTCGTCACCGACAGCGTGTAGGTGATGGTCGTGCCGGCCGCCGGGTTCGCATTGCTTACGGTCTTGGTCAGCGACAGGTCTGCATAGGTCGCTGGCGCGCTTGTCAGGTAGAGCGCGGCGTAGCGGAACGAACCATTGTCAGCCCCGGTGTACAGATCGCATATCTCGAGCCGCCACGTGCCGAGGCTGTTCTTGCCGGCGAAAGCAGACAACGCGCTGTTGGGGATGAAGGTGTTCTGAAACGGGGGTGGCGTGGTGGTGCTGTGGTTCCCCGTCGGGCTATCCGAATTGACAAGCTGGGTGCCACTATCGTCGAGGAGTACGTTGAAATTGTCGCCGCTGGTGGACTGCGCATCCCCGTCGACCAGCTGGACGCGGGTGCCGTCGGGCGCCTGGAGGGTAATCCGTAGATCGCCACGGAAACTATGTGTCGCGAAGACGCCAAGATTCACATCGCCCACAACGAACGAAGTACCAACGCTGAAGGATCGCACGAGGGGCGAGGTGCAGCTGGTGCCGCTGTTGATGTTGCCGGTCGTACTGTTTGTGTAGGTCGTGGTCGTCTGCGCCCCGGCGGCCTGCGCCAGCGACAGGCCGAGCAGCGCCAGCACGCTGCGCCACATGACAGCCCACGCGCTCATCCAGCACCCTCGACACCGCGTCCCGTCATCGCCGCGGGCGTAACAGCGCTTGGTTAACACGCTATTGAGCATGATTGCGGACCGTCTCACCGGCGTAGTCCCAGGAAATCGAAGGTGCTGCTGTCGAACTTCACCTTGACCGAGGCGTAGATGCCCGCGTCGGTGTGGCGTGCGTCGGAGAAGTCGGCATCGCGGAAGCCCTTCACGTTGTAGCCGACGGTCAGCAGGGTGTTCGTCGCCGGACTGAACCCGATCTGCGGGCCGATGGCGAAGGCGGTGGTGCCGTCGGTGACATTGGTGCGGACCGTGGCGCTGCCGCCGATCTCGATCCGCGAGCCGATCCCGAACCGGGCGTCGATGCCGCCAAGCAGGGCGGTGCTGGTGATTTCCTGATCCTCGGTCCGGTCGAGGTTATAGCGAACGCCGACAAACACGCCGATCTCGGTGCGGCGGATCTGTTCGCCATTCGCCTCGCCTTCCGGGTGCCAATCGGTCGAAAGGCTGGCGACCAGGCGACGCGACCGCGCATCGCCATCAACCGTCAGCGCGGTGCGGCCGAGGGGAGCGAGCTGGCCGAAGACTGCCTCGGTCACCTTGTCGCCGCGGTATTCCAGCTTGCCGAGCGCGGAGAAATCCGCATTGGCCGGCCGATAGGCCGCCGCGATCGCAGCCTGCATCACTTCGGTGGTTGCGGCATTGGCACCGCTCGCGCGCGTCCAGCTCGCGCCGCCGCCGATGGTCACGCCGTCGGAAAGCTGACGGATGACCCCGGCGGTGAGGCCTGCGCGCTCTGCGAACTCGCCGTCGCGCCATTCGCCGCGCAGGGTCGCCGACCACTGGTTCGCGCGCCAGCCGAGGCCAAGCGTCAGCGCGGTGAAGTCCTCGAACTGCGCGCCGTCCTGCGAGAGCTGGCCGCCGCTCGCCCCTGGCTGAAGCGGGTTGACGAGATCGCGCACCGTGGCGCCGCCGAACTTGCGGTTACCGTCGACCGTCGCGTCCAGCGTCAGCCGCTCGGTCAGTGTCACGCTCTGGGCGAGGCCGAAGGCGGCATAGCTGCGCTCCCCAGCCTCGGCGATATTCTGCCGACCGATGGTGCTGACGATCCGCGCGCCCGCCCAGGGCGACAATTCGAACCCAAGGTTGAAGTCTCGCGCATCGATCTTTTCGCCCCTGGCAATCTCGTAGGTTCCGACGAGGCGGATGGCGTCGGTCAAGGCATAGCGGGCCCGGAAGCGGTGGCGGGTGGGCAGGTCGATCGAGCCGGTCGAACCGAGCGAGATGCTGGTTCCGACGCCCAGCTCGAGCCGGTTGCCCATCAGGCGCTTGGTCGCCTGGCCCTGCAGCACGGTCGAGGTGGCCGAAGAGCCGTCCGCGAGTTGGTCGGTGAAATGGGCGAGCCCGATCCGGCCCTCGCCGGAAAGGCCGCGATAGACAAAATTGCCCTCGACTGCGAAGCGGCTGCTGGGGTCGGTAGTGCTCTCGTCATACCAGCTGCGGGCAACGAAGCTCGCCCGATCGCTCAGCGCAAAGCGGCCATCGACGCCGATCTTGCGGCGACCGAGCTCGACGCCGTTCTGCTGGCCCGTGCCGAAGTCGCCGCCGACCTCGCGGGCATAGGCGAGCAGATCGAGCTGGCCGGTGTGATGCTCGGCCTCGACCAGCCAGGCCGTGGTGCTGTCGCCCTCGCGGCGGCTCACCGCGGCCTCGGCGCGGATCTCGGTCGAGCCACCGATGCGGGCGCGCAGGTCGACGCCGGCCATGCCGGTGCGCGCGCCGTCGCCGCGGTCGCTGACGGCGGTGGCACCGATGCGGATCTCGTTTGCCTTGCCGAAGGTGACATCGGCGCGGCCGCCCGCGTTCCACTGCGCGTCGCCCAGGCCGTTCGCGGCCTCGTAGTCGATGACGATGAACTGCGGGTTCAGATCGAAGTCGCGGCTCAGCACCGGCTCCTTGAAGGTGATCGTGCCTGCCAGCGGATCGACGGTGTAATCGATGAAGCGGCTGAGCTCGCGGCGGCTCACGACCAGTTCGGAACGGAAGCGGTCCCGCACCTCGATCGCCACCGTCTCGCTGTTGGCGAGAAGGTCGCGATCGGAAAGCGCGTAGGGCCCGCTGATGCCGGCGCCTTGGATCTCGTCGCGGCGATAGCGGCCGGCGACCTTTGCGGCGAAGCCCTGCGCGTGCAGCGCGCCGACCCGCGCCTCGCCCTTCACGCCGGTCATGGTGCGCTGGTAGCGGGCGAGCTGGGTCTGGTCGAAGCCGGTGAGGAAGTCGCCGTACAGCGCGTAGAAGCCCTTGGCCTCGATGCGGACGTAGAGTTTCTCGGTGCTGGCCGCGTCGTAGCGGCGCGAGGAACCATCGGCGTAGATCGTGTAGTAGGCGCTGGGGTCGATGGTGCCGAGCAGACGCTGTCCGGCCTTCTCCTTCGCGCTGTCGTAGGCAACGGTAAGCAGCGCGCTGCCAAGCACGCGGCCTTTGGCGTAGAAGGCCACGCGGGCATCGTCGCCGAGGTCGCTGTCGAAGCGCCCGGTCCGCTCCATCTGGTCGGCGATGGAACGGGCGCCGATGGTCCCCTCGGCGAGGCCCACCAGAGTGAAGGGCAGGTCGCCGGGGACCACCCAGCCTTCGAGCTGCTGGCGGCGGTTCAGATCCTCGTCGACGAAATTGAAATCCAGGTGGAGCGGGCCGCTGACCATGGTCGGCGCAAGCTCGATGAAAGCGATGCCCTCGTCGCCCGCAATCGTCCACGTCGCACCCGCGCCGCCGCGGTTCTCGGCCACGCCGGTGAGCTGGCCGAGCTGGAGCTGGTCGAGCTGCGCGGCGCTCTGATAGGGCTCGCCGACAGAAAATCCGCCGGTGACGCCGCTGCGGACAGGGCGACCCTTGCGATCGGTGAACCGAACCGCGACCACAGGGCGGGTCTTGCCGTCGGCAATTAGGCGCGACTGGGCAGGGACGATTTCGGCGCGCCAGGGGGCCGAAACGAACTGGACTTCGCGGGTAAGCTCGGCAGCCACCGAGCCGTCGGCATTGGTGACAGTTGCGGTCAGAACGTTCTTGGTGCCCGTCAGGGGAATACCGCGCCACATCGACACCGCCCAGGCATTGCCGGGACCACCGCGGGTGCCTTCGAACGCCAGCGGATCGACAGGCTGGTTGTTGATTCTGAGCGCCACGCGCTGCCCGTTCTGATGCCTGATGACAGCTCGAATCGATGGAATGCGTGGGTTGTAATCAATTGTTGGAAATAGGAAATCTGTTGGTCCGTTGCCGAGCAGGAGCCAGTTCGTATCGGCGCCGGAGGCAGCACGATCGGTGGTGACCGGACGGACTGTCTCCGCTTTTGGAGCGGGCCGCGACGGGGCACGGCGGGCCTCGTCGCCGGCGGATCGCTCGACGAAGGCACCACCCGGCAGGTCTGTGCGGAAATCGGCGACGGCGAGGCTACCCCCCTGGCCGATCACGAAGCGCGAGATCGCGCTGCCCGCGCTGCGCGTCGATTTTTCGCAGTCGATCGGGGTCGCGCCCTCGGGCAAGGTGGCCGGCGCGATCGCGACGACATGGGTGCCGGGCTCGATCCCCTCGAAACGATACCGGCCCTCGCGGTCGGTCAGCGCGAAGCTGCCGTCCTCGAGCATCACGCGCACGCCGGGGATGCCGACACCGGGATCGCCCGGCGTGCAAGCTCCGAGGGCCACCCGACCGATAACCGTCATGCGCGCTGCGATGGTGTCGCGGTCGGCGATGACCGTGGCTTCCGCAATGGCGCGATTGCCCGTCGCATCGCTCGCCTCGGCGCGGTTCATAACCTGGCCTGACGGCGTGTCGGCCCTCAGCATCATCGCATAGGTGATGCGCACCGTGGCTCCGGCGGCGATCTCGCCGAGATCGATCGTCAGGCGCCGGCCATCGGGCGTTACGCTGAGCGCGGAAGGGACCGGGCGGCCGTCGATCCGGAACGTCTCCGACCGCAGCCGCAGCCAGGGCGACGGCAGGTCGACGATCTGCGTGGTTCGCTGGGCGTGTCCAGGGTCCGGGTTGGTCACGGTAAGTGTGTAGAACACCGCATCGCCCGGCTGCATCCGGCTGCGCGAGGCCGTCTTGGTCAGTGTAACGCCAACGCTCGGCCGATCGACGGGCACGTCGACTCGGACCGCGTCCGGCGTCAACAACGGGAACGCCGCGCCGAAGCTGGCGTCGGAAATCTGGAACGCGGCACCATCGGGGCGGCGCAGGCGGTCGAGCGCGGCGGGGGTGGCGGCCGAGGGCGCCGTGTAAGACGAGGGGGGCTCGACCACGAGCCGGTAGTTGCCGAACGCGGTGAGCGGGAAGCGATACTCGCCCGCGACCATCGGATAGACGTTCCCGGCGGCGTCGGTGACCGATGTCCCGGTGACGACGCTGGATGGCCAAGGGGTGACGCCGTCCTCGGCAAAGACCCGGGCGGGCTGGTTCGTCGCGGCATCGACCAGCGTGACGCGCACGCCGGAAACCGGGGTGCCATCGACGCTGTCGAACACCAGACCGAAGGGATCGGCCAGCACCCCGGCGATCTTCGAAGCGACCGTCTGGCTTGCGACCATGCCCTCGACTGCGACCTCGATACTGTCGCCATCGCGCACGCTTAGACGGCAATCGCCCACCACCGGGCTCGGCGGAATGGCGGCGGTGCGGATCGCGCCGTGGAAAATTCCGGTATCGGGGGCGGTTTCGGAAACGATCAGGTGTTCGCTATCGCCCGAACGGCTCGTGATCGTGACGTCGAGCACGTCGATCGCCGCCGGATCGCGGTTGGCGGGCGGGGCCAAGACGCGGAACATCAGGATCTCGCCGACGCGCACGACGCTCGTCGCCGCGGCGGGGAGTGATACGGGCGCGCCGCCGGGTCCGGGCAGCAGGTCGAGGGCTTGCCCGCCACACGTCGGAGCGGCCACCGTCAGCGGCGCGCCACCGAGCTGCGGATGGAACAGTTCCAGCGTCACGGGAAGGGGTTCGACAGCGGTATCGACGGTGTTCGACACAGCCGAACGGGCTTCGCCGCCCAGCACCCATGTGGCGCGGGCGGTATTGGCGATTGTCTGGGCGTTGCCCGGGCCCGGAATGGTCAGCAGCGCTGCACCGAGCGCTGCTGCCAATCGGGAGATAGTCCTAAGCCAACGCAATGGGCCTCAACCGAGGGTCCGGAGACCTTCGATCTTACTTGATCGTCGCCTGGAAACGGACGAGCGAAGTGGTATTCTTCGCAACCGTTCCGATGGCGTACTGGTAGATGCCGCCAGCCGTGCTGGTCCACGTGGTCGCGGACCCGCCCGTGCAGGTGTCAACTGCGTTGAACGTGCCGCCCACGGTGGGGACGGTGACGCTTTGCAGCGTTGCCGCATCGACAGTATCGGACACCGAGACCGAGGTCGCATCCACCGTGGTCGAGGTGTTCTGCACCACGATGCAATATTCGACGACGGCACCCGGGATCGCGCGCGGGCTGACCGCACCGCTGAACGGATCGCTGACGACGCGGCTATACTTGGCGACAGTCAGGTTCGCGGTATCGACACGATAGTCGCTGCGCGCGGCGTGCTTGCCGTCCTTGAGACCGTCGGAGGTCTGGGCTTCCGCCTGGGCATCGGCAAACACGGTTTCCATGGTCGCCTTGCCGTTGGCATTGCCGACCGGAGTCTGGCTGATCGCCGAACCGCCGGTGCCCGCCGTGCCCACCGGAGCGCCGCCGACCGGCGTCGCGCCCGAGGCGGCCTGTGCGGTCAGGATAACGGTGGCCTGCTCGCCCTGGGTCATCCCGACCGGGACGTCGGAGACGACGTAGACGGTGACGGCATCGCCTGACGCGACCGCCGCCAGCGAGCTTGCCAGCGTATCGCCGGCCTGCCAGCCCGCGGAGCCGTTCGTCTCGACATAGATCCGGACGTTCGAGACGTCGTTGGTGTCGTTACCCGAGAACTTCGCGGTGCCGCCCGACTGCTGCGTTGCCGCCAGCAGGAAGTCGATCGTCGCGTTCGAGTTGTTGGTGACGCGGAAGGTGGTGACCGCATTGGTCTGCCCCGGCGTCACGATGACGGCCGAGGTATCCTGCGTGGTCACGACCAGGTCGATCTTGCGGTCGACCGTGAACACGTCCGCCGCCGAGGTGATTGGCGACTGTGCGACCCCCCCGACATTGTACGATACGGTGACGGAGTTGCTGATCGTGGAGTTCGCCGCGGTCCCGACGGGAGCCGCCGCGGACACCGCCGGGGCAAGGGCAAGCGCCGTGGCGCTGACCGTCCCCAACCATTGTGTGCTGCGTTTCATTTCGAACTATCCCCTAAAAAATACCCGCTCAAAGAAATGTTTGTGCCCGCGGATCGAAGGCGAAGGTGGTGACAGGAGGCACGCGTCTCAGCGCACCTCGGCGAAATAGGTGATATCCCCGGAAGCGCCGGGCGCGATGCTGGCGAGGCGCCAGCGAACATGAGTGACGTCGCCAAGCTCGGCAGCGCGCGGCTTGCCATCGGCACCGGTTGCCTTGAGCGCGGCGAGCGGCCCGTAGCTCTTGCCGCCATCGACAGAGACCTCGAACGCGCCGGTCTGGCTCAGCTTGACGGGTGCGGGCAGCGGGTTGGTGACCACGAAATCGGTGACCGGCTTGTCACCCGCATTCCTGTAGTGCGTCGTGAAGACGAGCCGGTCGCCCGGGAGAACCTGGTTCGGCTCATCGAGGGTTTCGCGGGTCTTGCCGTTCTCGACGACCTCGTGCACGACCTTGACGTCTCCCTCCAGCGTGACCGCCGTGGGCTGTGCCAGCACCGGTGCGGCAAGGCTGGTCCCGAGGACCAGAGCGGCGACTGCGGCGAGATTGGAATGCGATGTCATGGCTGTCTCACTCAGTTGATCTTGACTTTGAAGGTGACGGTGCGCTGCGCCCCCGCGGCGAGGTCGCCGAGCTGGACGGCAATCGCGGAGGCGCTCCCCTGTCCGGCGTCGGCATCGGCGGCATCGGTGAGCGCCGCGCCCTCGAGCGTCAGCGTGCCGGGCTGATAGGTCGTCCCCGCGGGGATCGCGTCGTTGACCGTGAGACCGGTCACGGTCCCCGTGCCGGTCACTTCGGCGACGATGCGGTAGGTAATGGTGGCCGCAGGAACCGGCCGCGCGCCGCCGAATGGGTCTGCAACGGTCGCGGATTTGGTCAGGGTCACCACCGCCTTGGTCACGGTGAGCGTGGCATCGGCAGTGTGCGTAGCGCCCGACGCGCCCACCACGGCATCGCCGCCCGATACGCCCGCACCTGCGAACAGGGTGCCCGGAGCGCCGGCGCCGGTCGTTGCCGCGGCGGTCAGCTCGACCTTGGACAGCGCATTCGGTGGGGCAGCCGCAGGGATCGAGACCCGCACCAGCACCGCCAGCGGCTCGTCCGCAGCGAGTGACGGGCTCACCGCGCCATTCGCAAGGTCGGTGTCGATACCGGCGTCGTATACGCCGTTCCCGTTGGTATCGATGGCGAGGCCGAGAACGGTCGCATTGAAGGCATTGCCGCCGACCGCCGGATTGGCGGTGAGCGTGAAGGTTTCGGGACCGTTGCCGGTGTTGGTGATCTTGAAGCGCAGCACGGCGGTGGTGGTGGCCGACACGGCGCCGCTTTCCTGCGAGGCGACGGCCACGTCGAGCAGCTCGTCCACCTTCAGGGCGACGGTGTTGGAATCGACGGTCTGCGTCGCGGCATTGGCGGTATAGGTCGCGCTGGCGGTATTCTCGATCAGCGACCCGGCAGCAACGCCGGCGGCCGCCGCAGGCACGGCAAACGGCAGCGCAAGCAGCGCTGGCAAGAGGCTTTTCAGGTGTCTCGCGCCCGTATTCATACCTACGGGCATAGCGCGGAGGTATTAAGGAACCCCTTAGCGAACCTTTACCGTTGCCATAGGTGTTCTGCGAAGAATCCCGACAACCGGCCGCGCCGCCATGCGAAAATACGGATGGGGAGGTTTACAACCGTGACCGCACCATGAAGCGAAATGGTTAATCTGCTAAACGGAGCCCGGTCGCGGCGCAGCGTCTTTTTACCATATGACATGGTGGTTCGGCCGGAAGTAGCCGGAGCCGGCATGGCGACCACTCGACAAGCGCATTTGACACAATTGCGGCATTGAAGCTGAAGGATGTGGTCGGGGAGAGAGGATTCGAACCTCCGGCCCCTGCCTCCCGAAGACAGTGCTCTACCAGGCTGAGCTACTCCCCGACCGATCGTTCCCGCACGGCGCTTGGCCCAGCGGGTCGAGGCAAGGCGCGTGCCTATAGGGAGGGCGATGCGGGGTGGCAAGCGGGGTTTTTTAGGATTAGGCGAGCCCATGGCCACTGCCCTCCAACCATCCGACCGATGCCCGCCGGTGCATCCCGAGCAGCACTATCTCGCCCTGATGCGCCATATATGGGAGAACGGGAGCGAGCGCCTGGATCGGACGGGGGTGGGGACACGCTCGGTCATGGGCGCGATGCTGCGCTTCGATCTTGGCGGCGGGGCAATGCCGCTCGTCACCACCAAGCGCGTCTACTGGAAGACCGCGACGCGCGAGCTGCTGTGGTTCCTGACCGGCGATACCAATATCCGCCCGCTGGTGCTGCAGGGCGTGAAGATCTGGAACGAATGGCCCCACGCCCGCTACGTCCGGGAAACGGGCGAGGACATCGCGCTCGAGGATTTCGTCGTGCGGATTGCCGAGGATGCCGATTTCGCGGCGGAATGGGGCGATCTCGGGCCGGTGTACGGCAAGCAATGGGTCGACTGGCCGACCTATATTCCCCTCGGCGATGGGCGCTTCGAGCGCGGGCCCGGGGTCAACCAGGTGGCCGAGGTCGTCCGTTCCTTGCGCGAGAACCCGGGCAGTCGCCGCCATATCATCGAGGGCTGGAACGTCGCGGAGCTTGAGCAGATGGCTCTGCCGCCGTGCCACAAGACCTATCAGTTCCACGTGGCCGACGGGCGGCTGAATTGCGTCCTTTACCAGCGCAGCTGCGACGTCGCGCTGGGCCTGCCGTTCAACCTGTGGTCGGCGGCGCTGTTCACGCGGATGCTGGCGCAACAGGCCGATCTCGCGCCGGGCGAGCTGGTGTGGATGGGCGGCGATACGCACCTTTACCTCAACCACGCGCACCTCATCGAGGAGCAATTGTCCCGCCAACCGCAGGGGCGCCCCCGTCTCGAAATCCTGCGCCGGCCGCCTTCGATCTTCGGCTACCGGATTGAAGATTTCGCGGTCCACGGCTACACGCCGCACCCACCGATCCAGGCGCCGGTCGCGGTTTGACGCGCGTTCTTGACGGCGCGTGCCGCCTGAAATAAAATAACTCGATCACGCAAAGATCGGATAACCCCTCAGGGGGCCAGATCGCTGGGGAGAGCTGCATGGCCGAACGGCCGAACCCACCGCGCGCGGCCGGTTCCAACACGCCGGGCCTGTCGCTGCATGTGCCTGAGCCGAAGTTCCGACCCGGCGACCCGGTCGACTTCGGCCATATCGACGTGGGCGCTCCCGGCACGTTGCCGCGGCCGGACGAAACCTGCGACCCGCGCGAGCTGCATGAGCATGCCTATGGCCTCGTGCGCGTGCTCGGCGAGGACGCGCGGGCACAAGGCCCGTGGGATCCGAAGCTCGACGCGGACACGCTGCGCGCGATGCTGGGTCACATGGCGCTCACCCGTGCCTTCGACGAGCGGATGTTCCGCGGGCAGCGCCAGGGCAAGACCAGCTTCTACATGAAGTGCACGGGCGAGGAGGCGACCAGCATCGCGGCCTCGATGGCGCTCGCCGCCGATGACATGGTGTTTCCGAGCTATCGCCAGCAAGGTATTCTGATTGCTCGCGGTTATCCGCTGGTCGAGATGATCAACCAGATCTATTCGAACAAGGGTGACAAGCTCAAGGGGCGCCAGCTCCCGATCATGTATTCGAGCCGCGAGAAGAGCTTCTTCACCATCAGCGGCAATCTGGCGACACAGACCCCGCAGGCGGTGGGCTGGGCGATGGCCAGCGCGATCAAAGGTGACACCCGGATCGCCGCAACCTGGGTGGGGGAGGGCAGCACCGCGGAGGGCGATTTCCATTCCGCCTGCACGTTCGCGACGGTGTACAACGCGCCGGTTATCCTGAATGTCGTCAATAATCAATGGGCTATCTCCAGCTTCTCAGGCTTTGCCGGAGCCGAACGGACGACCTTCGCGGCGCGGGCGCTGGGCTATGGCCTTGCCGGGCTTCGCGTGGACGGGAACGATGCGCTGGCCTGCTACGCGGCGGAGCAGTGGGCCGCCAACCGCGCCCGGGCCAATGCCGGGCCGACGCTGATCGAATTCTTCACCTACCGCGCGGAAGGCCATTCGACTTCGGACGATCCGGCGCAGTATCGCAGCGCTCAGGAACGATCCGAATGGCCGCTGGGCGATCCCGTGACCCGCCTCAGGAATCACCTGATCGCGCTGGGCGAATGGGACGAGGACCGCCAGGCCGAGATGGACCGCCGCGCCGCCGAAACCGTGCTGGCCACCACCAGGGAGGCGGAGGCCAACGGCATCCTTGGTCACGGCCTCCACCACCCCTTCCGCACCATGTTCGAAGACGTTTTCGAAGAGTTGCCATGGCATCTGAAGGAGCAGGCTGAACAGGCTATAAAAGAACGACAAACCAAGTGGCCGGGGAGCCTCGACCAGTGACCGCTTCCGTGGACGACATTCGCGACGTTGGCGTGGCCGACCGTCGCCTCAACATGATCGAGGCGATCAACGAGGCGCTCGCGATCATGCTCGAGCGCGATCCCGACGTGATCGTGATGGGCGAGGACGTCGGGTATTTCGGCGGCGTGTTCCGCTGCACCGCCGGCTTGCAGGAGAAGTTCGGCAAGAGCCGCGTGTTCGACACGCCGATCAGCGAATGCGGGATCATTGCGGTCGCGGTCGGGATGGGCGCCTATGGCCTGCGCCCGGTGCCCGAAATCCAGTTCGCCGATTACATCTATCCGGGCCTCGACCAGCTCATCAGCGAGGCGGCGCGGCTGCGCTATCGCTCTGCGGGCGAATTCATCGCGCCGATGACGGTGCGCAGCCCGTTCGGTGGCGGCATCTTCGGCGGGCAAACGCATAGCCAAAGCCCGGAGGCGATATTCACTCATGTCGCCGGCCTCAAGACCGTGATCCCCGCGACGCCGCACGATGCCAAGGGCCTGCTGATTGCCGCGATCGAGGATAACGATCCGGTCATCTTCTTCGAGCCCAAGCGCATCTACAACGGGCCCTTCAACGGCTATTACGACAAGCCCGCGCAGGCGTGGAAGAACCACCCCGACAGTGCCGTGCCCGAAGGCTACTACAAGATCCCGCTGGGCACGGCGCGCAAGGTGACCGAGGGCGAGACGCTGACCGTGCTTGCCTATGGCACAATGGTCCATGTGGCCGAGGCCGTCTGCCGCGAGAAGGGCGTAGATGCGGACATCCTCGACCTGAGGACGCTGGTCCCGCTCGACATCGAGGCGATCGAGGCCTCGGTCGAGAAGACCGGGCGCTGCCTCATCGTCCATGAGGCGACCCGCACGAGCGGGTTCGGCGCCGAGCTCAGCGCGCTCGTCACCGAGCGCTGCTTCTACCATCTCGAGGCGCCGGTCGAGCGTGTCACCGGCTTCGACACGCCCTATCCGCACAGCCTCGAATGGGCCTATTTCCCCGGCCCGATCCGCATCGGCGAAGCCATCGACAAGATCCTCAAGGACTGAGACCGCTCATGGGCAAGTTCACCTTCAATCTCCCCGACATCGGCGAAGGCATTGCCGAGGCCGAGATCGTCGCCTGGCACGTGAAGCCGGGAGACATGGTTGCCGAGGACCAGCAGATCGCCGACATGATGACCGACAAGGCGACGGTCGAGATGGAAAGTCCGGTCTCGGGAAAGGTTCTGGAGGTAGCAGGCGAGGTGGGCGACACGATCGCCATCGGCTCCATGCTGGTGGTGATCGAGACGGAGGGCGGCTCTGAGGGTGCTGAACCCGCGCCCGCTTCGGCGCCCGTCACCGAAGCGATTGCCGCGCGCATCGAGGTGGAAACGCCCGATGCCAGCGACGCGGATGACGCGCTGGCCGCCGATCCCGCGCCCGAGCCGATCCCCGCGCCGACGCCCGCGCCCGAGCCGCGACACGAGGCCAGGGTTCTCGCTACCCCCGCCGTCCGCGCCCGCGCCCGCGATCTTGGCATCGACTTGGCCGAGGTGAAGCCTGCCGCCGACGGGCGTATTCGCCACGCCGATCTCGACGCGTTCCTGAGCTACTCTGGCGGCTACGCACCCGCCGCCGCCCGCCGCGCCGACGAGCAGGTCAAGGTCATCGGGATGCGCCGCCGCATTGCGGAGAACATGGCGGCTTCCAAGCGGAACATTCCGCATTTTTCCTATGTCGAGGAGATCGACGTCACCGATCTCGAGGCGCTGCGCGCGCAGATCAATGCCAATCGCGGCGCGAAACCGAAGCTCACGTTGCTGCCGCTGATCGTCACCGCGATCTGCAAGACGGTGCCCGAGTTCCCCATGATCAACGCCCGCTATGACGACGAGGCGGGCATGGTGACGCGCTCGGGCACGGTGCACCTCGGCATGGCGACGCAGACCGATGCCGGGCTGATGGTGCCGGTGATCCGCGACGCGCAGGCGAAGAACCTGTGGCAGCTCGCCACCGAGATCGCCCGCCTCGCCGAAGCGGCGCGCGCGGGCAGGGCGAAGAGCGAGGAGTTGTCCGGCTCGACCCTCACGGTCACTTCGCTTGGCCCGCTCGGCGGTGTCGCCACCACGCCGGTCATCAACCGCCCCGAGGTCGCGATCATCGGGCCGAACCGCATCGTCGAAAGGCCGATGTTCATCTCCGACGGGATGGGCGGAGAGCGTATCGCCAAGCGCAAGCTGATGAACCTCTCGATCAGCTGCGATCACCGCGTCGTCGATGGATGGGACGCGGCGAGCTTCGTCCAGGCGATCCGCAAGCTGCTCGAGGCGCCCGCCTTACTGCTCGTCTGACCGGTCTCTGCATGGCGGCGGGAGTATTGACTGCCGTGCCCGTAACGCTCGATCCACGCATCGACACCTATATCGCCAAGGCCGCGCTGTTCGCGCGGCCGATCCCGACCCATCTGCGCAACCTCGTGCACCTGACGATTCCGGACGTTGAGGAAGGCATCAAGTGGGGGATACCGCACGTTATGATCGGCGGGAAGAACATCGCCGGAATTGCTGCGTTCCGGGCCCATTGCTCGGCTGCATGGCGAGGGGCGGCAGGGTGAGGGCCAAGGCATGGGCAGCTATGGCAAGATTGCCAGCCTCGGCGACTTGCCCGCGGACGCGGTGCTGGTCGCGAAACTGCAAGACCCAGCCAAGGCCGTGGCCGAGGGCCGCAAGCCCGGTCGGCCGAAGAAATCGCCCAGGCCCGACATCCCGGTCCCCGAAGATTTCGCTGCCGCGCTGAAGGGCTCACCTGCGGCACAGGCAACGCTGGACAAGCTCGCCCCCTCGCATCGCCGCGAATATCTCGAATGGATCACGGATGCGAAACAGGCCGCCACCCGCGAGCGGCGCATTGCCCAGGCGGTCGAGTGGCTTGCCGAAGGCAAGCGGCGCAACTGGAAATACGAAAACCGCTGAGGGTCAGTTGAGCGCGAGGCGGGGCGGCTCGCCCCGGTCAGCCGTATAGCGGAGAGAGCCGTAGCGATCGCCCCTTTCGGCCATCGCGGCGGCGCGCGGCCTGCTGCCGATCCCCGCGGTGGCATCCACGGTGATGGCGAGTGCGGATTGGGCTGCCAACCCGCCCCCGCAGAGCATCGCCAGTGACATGGCTAGCAGTCCGTAACGCATCGCCGATACCCCCGTCTTCCCTTGCTCCAATCTGACCGGGAAAGGTTAATTCGAGGTGTGGGGGTGGGGGTAGCGCACGCTTAACCACAAAAGCCGAAAAAGCCCGCCTGGGTGCTGTTGACAGGGTTTGAGGCGGGGACTAGTGGCGCCTCTCCCAAGCGGTGCACCGCCGAAATGCGCGGGTGTAGCTCAGTTGGTTAGAGTGCCGGCCTGTCACGCCGGAGGTCGCGGGTTCGAGCCCCGTCACTCGCGCCACTTGGGACTTTCTTGCTATTTATCGCGGTGGGCATCCCGGCCGGGATCGCCCTTCTGGCTCACCCACTCGGCCGCATTGGTCAGCAAACGACGATAGACGGGATCGTCATAGCGGGTGTGATTGTGGCCGATGGCGGACTAAAGGAAGCGGCCCCGCCCGGGACAGCCAAGCGCCCGAAGCGTCGCGTGCACACGTGGCCACGACCTGCAGCCCATCAATCGCGGGCCTTGTCGGACTGCGGATCCGACCAGCGGCCTGTTTCCATCCACACCAGGAAGCGCCGGAGCGGGACCAACCAGACGAGGCCGAATACGACATAGACGACGGTCTGCGCCAGCGTCGCCCAGTCGCCAATGAGTGGCGGCACGATCATGGCGACCGCGATGCCATAGGCCAGCAGCGCCGCCAGAAGCCCGAGCACTCCCAGCGGGATGCGAAGGGTCGGCTGCTCTCTCATGCGAAGGGTCCGTAGAGGCGGGTCGGGGTGACCACCGCGGTGAGTGGCCGGTCGTGCGGTTCTGTCGGAAGCGAGCCTGCGCGCTGGACGTCCCAGGCGAGGCCGATTGCCGGGACGTGCGGGTTCTCGGCAAGCCAGCGATCGTAGTGCCCACCACCCTGGCCCAGTCGTTCTCCGCTCTCGGTAAAGGCAAGCAGCGGGACAAAGACGATATCGGGCGCGATCGGGTGGGCCTGACTGCCCGGTTGCATTACGCCGAAGGGACCGACCTCGCAGTCGCTCTCCTCCCACGGGTCGGCGTACACTGCGAACTCCATGGCCGCTCCGCGATGCGCGAAACGGGGAACGGCGATGGTGTGACCGCGCTCGTGGAAGAACTTCGCATAGCCCGCAGCGGGGGCTTCGTGTGCGGTGGCGTGGTAGAGGCCGATGACGGCGCCCTCCGGCACCATCGCCAGCAGCGGGGCCGGTGGGCGATGCAGGATCAGCGCGCGCGTCGAAGCATCAAGCGCCGCTACATGGTCGCGCCGGGCGCTGCGGAACTGGTTGCGAAGGACATTCTTGTTTTTCACTGCATCCCCATATCCGCTCGGATCAAGCGAAGTCGAGGCAAGTCGTTCCCGGGTGGCGCTTCGCTCGCCTCTGGTGTCAAGCGCCTCCGCTTGACGCGAGAAGCGTCAGTCTGGAATGCGAAAATGGCGGGGTTAGCGGAACCACCATGGGTCGTTTGCCGTGAAATCCACTGACGCGTTCACGTCAGGTGGGCGCCGTGTACCCATGCTTCCCGGACGAACCGGGTCACGCGGGCAGGGACAGCTCCCATTTGGATTGGTTATAGCCTCAGGGATGTTCGATGGCTCGTGCCGGGCAGTCCCGCCGGAACCTATCTAGTCGCTGGCGAGAGCAATCTCAAGCTTGTGCGCGAGCGCCTCGATACGGTCAGCCATCCTTTCGACCGCCAGCGGTATGGTTTCGTCGATGACTGGTGGGTGCCGCCCCCCGTTCGCTTGACGCGCCTCGTCGGCTTCATCGGCGAGGATGAGTGCCGCGAACAGCAGCGCCTTGGCATCGCCGGGGGGCAGGTTTCCGCCCAGGGTGGCGAGCTTCAGATCGACGATGGCGGCGAGCTGCTGGAGGCGCTCTTCCTCACCATCGGCACAGGTCACGGTGTAGGGCCGCCCGCCGACGCGAAGGGCCACCTCGCTCAAGCTTCAAGCTCCGCGATAAGGTCGTCCAGCGCGGACAGGGCTGCGGCGGCTTCCTGCCGCACCCGATCGTTCGTGCTCGGCGGAGGAGCGTCACGACGCGGCAGTCGCTCGGCAAGGTCGTCGATACGGGCGAGGGCCGCGTCGATCCGGCTCAGGGCGTTGCGGGTGCGAACCTGCTCCATCGGACGAATTTACGACATTTCAGGGGGACAGGCAAAGGCTTGGGGCGACCTGTTGATAACTTGCGGCAAGCAGGCTGTGGAGCGCCGGGTTGACCCTCGCCATGCGCTTGGCCAAGGCCTCCTCCACGCCGAATCGCCCTCGTGCGCGTCAGCCGGAGCACTGCCCACCATGCGCCTCGACAATGCCCGCCTCGCGCCCATGGCCAACGCCATTCGCGCGCTGTCGATGGATGCGGTGGAGGCCGCCAACTCGGGCCATCCCGGAATGCCGATGGGCATGGCCGATGTCGCCACGGTGCTCTGGACCGAATATCTGAAGCACGATCCTGCCGCGCCGAAATGGGCCGACCGTGACCGCTTCGTGCTTTCGGCGGGTCACGGCTCGATGCTGATCTATAGCCTGCTGCATCTCAGCGGCTATGCGGCACCGACGCTTGAGGACATCCGAAACTTCCGGCAACTCGGCAGCCCCTGCGCCGGCCACCCCGAGAACTTCCTGCTCGACGGCGTCGAATGCACCACCGGCCCGCTGGGGCAGGGTCTGGCGATGGCCGTGGGCATGGCGATGGCAGAACGACACCTCAATGCGGTGTTCGGCGATCCGCTCGTCGATCATCGGACCTGGGTGATCGCCGGTGACGGCTGCCTGATGGAAGGCATCAACCACGAGGCGATCGGGCTGGCGGGGCATCTCAAGCTCGGCCGTCTCAACGTGCTATGGGACGACAACCGCATCACCATCGACGGTTCGACCGATCTTTCGACCAGCGAGGATATCGAGGCGCGCTACCGGGCGACCGGGTGGTATACGGTCCGCTGTGACGGGCACGATTTCGAAGACATCCGCCGCGCGCTCGACGAGGCGACGGCCGATCCGCGTCCGACCCTGGTCGCCTGTCGGACGGTGATCGGGAAGGGCGCACCCAACAAGCAGGGCACCAGCGCCACGCACGGCTCGCCCCTGGGCAAGGACGAGGTGGGCGCAGCCCGCGTCGCGCTGGGCTGGGAACATCCGGCGTTCGAAATTCCTGCGGACATTCTCGCTGACTGGCGCAAGGCGGGGGAGCGTTCTGCCGAGGCGCATAGGGCGTGGCAGGACAGCCTCGCAAGCCATTCCGAAAAAGCGGAATTCGAGCGGAGAATGGCAGGCGATCTCCCTGCCGGTTTCTCTCTCCGGGCGCATATCGATAGCCTGCTCGACGCGCCGCAGAAGGTCGCGACCCGCAAGGCGAGCGAGATGGCGCTGGCCGCGCTCAATCCGCTGCTGCCCGAAACAATCGGCGGTAGCGCGGACCTGACCGGTTCGAACAACACCAGGGCCGGCGGGATCGGACCGCTCACCTCGGAGGATTATTCCGGCCGCTACGTCTACTACGGCATCCGCGAATTCGGCATGGCGGCGGCTATGAACGGCATGGCGCTGCACGGGGGTGTCATTCCCTATGGCGGCACGTTCCTGGTCTTCACCGACTATTGCCGTCCGGCGATCCGCCTCTCCGCGCTCCAGGAGAGTCGGGTCATCTACGTGATGACGCATGATTCGATCGGCCTTGGCGAGGACGGCCCGACGCATCAGCCCATCGAGCACGTCCAGTCGTTGCGGATGATGCCCAATCTCCTCGTCATGCGACCCGCCGACGCGGTCGAGACGGCGGAGTGCTGGGAGATCGCGTTGCGCGAAAAGACCCGCCCCACGGTGCTCGCGCTCAGCCGACAGAACCTGCCGCAGGTCCGCACGCAAGCGGATAGCAACGCCAGTGCAAAGGGGGCGTATCGCCTCAAGGCGGCGAAGGCGGAGCGCAAGGCGATCCTGATCGCGACCGGCTCGGAAGTTTCGCTGGCTCTGGACTGCGCTGCGCAGCTCGAGGGCAAGGGGATTGGCGCGGACGTGGTCTCGATGGTCTGCACCCAGCTGTTCGACGAACAACCCGAGACCTATCGCGCCGATCTGCTGCCCGATGTCGCGCCCGAGCAGATCCTGCGGGTCAGCATCGAGGCAGGCACCACTTTCGGGTGGGATCGCTACACCATGACCAACGGCCTGCGTTTCGGTATCGATCGCTTCGGCGCCTCCGCCCCGGCGGAGCGGCTCTACGAGAAATTCGGTCTCACCGCGGACGCCATCGTTCCGCAGATCCTCAGCAAGTTGAACGGATAAACGGGAGTTCCTGGCATGGCGACCAAGGTAGCAATCAATGGTTTCGGACGCATCGGCCGCCTGGTGGCGCGCGCGATCCTGGAGCGCACCGACCACGATCTCGAGCTTGTCAGCATCAACGACCTGGCCGACACTAGGTCGAACGCGCTGCTGTTCGGCTTCGACAGCACGCATGGCCGCTTCCCCGGCACGGTCGAGGTCGACGGCAACGACCTCGTCGTCAACGGCAAGCGCATCCACGTCACCGCCGAGAAGGACCCGGCGAACCTGCCGCACAAGGCGAACGGCATCGACATCGTGCTCGAATGCACCGGCTTCTTCCAGTCCGACGCCGCCAGCCGCCCGCATCTCGCTGCCGGGGCCAAGCGCGTGCTGATCTCGGCACCTGCCGACGGCGTTTCCAAGACCATCGTTTTCGGCGTGAACCAGGACACGCTGACCGCGGAGGACGTGATCGTCTCCAACGCGAGCTGCACCACCAACTGCCTCGCTCCCGTCGCCAAGGTGCTGCACGAGGCCGTGGGGATCGAGCGCGGCTTCATGACCACGATCCACAGCTATACCAATGACCAGCGGATGCTCGACCAGATCCACAAGGACCTGCGCCGGGCGCGGGGCGGGGCGCAGAACATGATCCCGACCACCACCGGCGCGGCCCGCGCGGTCGGCCTTGTCCTTCCCGAGCTGAAGGGCAAGCTCGACGGCAGTTCGGTCCGCGTGCCGACGCCCAACGTCAGCCTCGTGGACCTGGTCTTCGTGCCGAGCCGCGAAACGACCAGGGACGAGGTCAACGCCGCGCTCAAGGCAGCATCGGAAGGCGCCCTCAAGGGCGTGCTCGCCTACACCGACCAGCCGCTCGTCTCGAGCGACTTCAATCATTATCCGGCGTCCTCTACGGTCGACTCGCTCGAAACCGGCGTGCTGGAAGGCAAGATGGTCCGCGTGGTCAGCTGGTACGACAACGAGTGGGGCTTTTCGAACCGCATGATCGACACCGCCGGGGTGATGGCGGGACTGCTCTGAGCGTCGCCACTTCCGTCCGTGTCGAGCGAAGTCGAGACACGTTTCGGCAGCGGTTCTCGACTTCGCTCGAACCGAACGGATAGGTTTGCATCATGAGCTTCAAGACCCTCGATGACCTGCCCGCCGACCTGACCGGTCAGGTCGCGCTCGTCCGCGTCGATCTCAACCTGCCGATGCAGGAGGGCCGCGCCAGCGACGTGACGCGGGTCGAGGCGGTGAAGCCGACCGTCCTCGAACTGTCCGATCGGGGCGCGAAAGTGCTGCTGCTTGCCCATTTCGGCCGCCCCAAGGGCCAGCGCCATTCGACCATGAGCACGAGCATGGTGCAGGGCGACGTCGAGCGGGTGCTGGACCGCGAGATCATGTTCGTGCCCGAGGTGACGGGCCCGGTCGTCGAGCAGGCGCTCGGCATCTTCCGGTCCGGCGACATCGGCCTGCTCGACAATGTGCGCTTCTGGCCCGGCGAGGAGGCGAACGACCCCGAGTTTGCCCGGGGCATCGCTGCGGTGGGCGATTTCTACGTCAACGACGCCTTCTCAGCCTCGCACCGGGCCCACGCCAGCACAGAGGGACTTGCCCATTTGCTGCCGGCCTATGCAGGCCGCGCGATGGAAGCGGAGCTGAAGGCGCTCGACGCTGCGCTCGGCAATCCCGCTCGCCCGGTCGCCGCGGTGGTGGGCGGTGCCAAGGTCTCGACCAAGCTCGACGTGCTCGAGCAGATGGTCCGCAAGGTCCAGCACCTGGTGATCGGCGGCGGCATGGCCAATACCTTCCTCGCCGCGCGCGGCGTCAACGTCGGCAAGTCGCTGTGCGAGCACGATCTTGCCGCCACGGCGAACCGCATCATGGACGAGGCCGATCACGCCGGCTGCACGGTGCACCTGCCCTATGACGTCGTGGTCGCGAAGGAATTCGCCGCCAATCCGGCGAGCCTTCGGACCTGCAACGTCCACGAGGTCGCCGGGGATGAGATGATCCTCGACGTCGGCCCGCAGGCGGTGGAGGCGCTGGGTGACGTCCTGAAGACCTGCCGCACGCTGGTGTGGAACGGGCCGATGGGCGCCTTCGAGACACCGCCCTTCGATGCCGCCACGGTCGCGCTGGCGAAAACCGCCGCGGCGTTGACGCAGGATGGCTCGCTGACGTCAGTTGCCGGTGGCGGCGACACGGTCGCGGCACTGGCTCACGCCGGCGTGGCTAAGGATTTTACTTATGTTTCAACCGCTGGCGGTGCTTTCCTCGAATGGATGGAAGGTAAGGAACTGCCAGGGGTCGCGGCTCTGACCAAATGAGCGAGAACGAAGCGGTCGGCTCTACTGGCGGTCTGGTCCCGGTCACCGAGGGCGAATTCGCGGGCTGGCAGGTCTGGCAGTCAGATGCCTTCGAGCAGCGTGCCGGACCATTCTACGAGCGGGTTGAGGAGAACGGCAAGCCCGTCTCGGCGTTTCGTGCCGAGCCGCGCCACATGAACGGTGCAGGCTTCATGCATGGCGGCTGCCTGATGACATTCGCCGACGGTGCGCTCTTCACCATCGCGCGCGAAGCCATGGCGGGCGGGCACGGCGTGACGATGAACCTGTCGGGCGATTTTCTCGACGCGGTGCGGGCGGGTGAACTGGTCGAGGCGCGCGGCGAGGTCACGCGGGCTGGCGGCAAGACCATTTACGTTCGCGGGATCGTGACCGCGGACGGCAGGCCGGCGCTCAGTTTCACGGGGATCATCCGCAAGATATCGCGGCGCTGAGCCGTCAAATCGGGACAGCGTCGTGTGGGAGCGCTCACAAGCGTTGCCCCCCGCCCGCGCTGCGGTTAGGTGCCCGCGCATACGAATGCATCACACGGGGACCACCATGAATTTCGACGACATGCGCCAGCGCGTTGCGACCGGCGAGGGCTTTATCGCGGCGCTCGACCAGTCGGGCGGCTCCACGCCCAAGGCATTGAAGGGCTATGGCATCGAGGATGGCGCCTGGAGCAGCGAGGAGGAGATGTTCGATCTCATCCACCAGATGCGCCAACGCATCATCGAAAGCCCCTGCTTCGGCAATGGCAAGGTGATCGGCGCGATCCTGTTCGAAAAGACCATGGACGGTCAGAGCGGCGGCAAGAGCGTGCCCGCGCGCCTCGCCGAGCGCGGCGTGGTACCCTTCCTCAAGGTCGACAAGGGACTGGAGGAAGAGAAGGACGGCGTCCAGCTCATGAAGCCGATGCCCGATCTGGAGACGCTCTGCACCCGCGCCAGGGCGCTGGGGGTGTTCGGCACCAAGATGCGCTCGGTTATCAAGACCGCGAACCTGGCGGGGATCGAGGCGATCGTCGCGCAGCAGTTCGAAGAGGGCCGCCGCATCCTCGGGACCGGCCTGACGCCCATCCTGGAGCCCGAATACGACATCACCGCCGCCGACCGCGCCGAGGGTGAAAAGCTGCTGCTTGCCAGCATCCTCAGGCACCTCGACGCGCTGCCGGATGGCGAGCAGGTCATGCTCAAGCTCTCGATCCCGGCCGAAGCGGGCCTCTACGCGCCGCTGATCGGACACGCCAAGGTCCTGCGCGTGGTGGCGCTTTCGGGCGGGTTCTCGACCGACGAGGCTTGCGAGAAGCTCGCCCAGAACAAGGGCATGATCGCCAGCTTCAGCCGCGGACTGCTGCAGGACCTTCGGCACCAGCAGTCGGACGAGGACTTCGACGGCACGCTCGGCGCCGCGATCGACCAGATCCACGCGGCCAGCGTGGCGTAAATCTACTGCAAGGGCGGGCCGGGGTCGGTCCCGACATTCCAACCCGCCTCGTAGTTGAATCGATAGTCCTCGGCCCGGGTCTCGTGGTCCGTGACCTTGCCAGGCTCACCGGAAACCAGTGCCACGATGCGGCCGTGCGTGCCGTAGCTCTCGCCGAGGGTGATGTTGGCCGTGTCGCGCCAGCCCGCGCCGTCGATCTGGGTTGCGACGATCAATCGACCGGCCCAGACGCAGCGGGCGTTTATCGGGCAGCGGCTGTCCTCGACCACCCTTACCGGGGTCACGGAGAGCTCTCCGACGCGCACCCTCTGGCCGAGCGCCACTGAGCTGCCCTCCGGTGCGGGCGGGGTGGAAACGGGGTCGGGCACCACCATGCAGGCGGAGAGCAGCAGGGCGGGGGCGAGGGGCGCCAGGGTCGTGATTATTCGGGTCATCGCGTTACTACGCGCGCAGCCCCTTGCGGCCCCCTGAATGGACGCTAGTCCCGCAGAAATGACCGACGGACAGCCCGCGACGCAGCTCTACCTGATCTCACCCCTCGATGTGGGCGGGACATTTCCCGACCGTCTCGAGCGCGCCCTGGCGGCAGGGCCGGTCGCGGCGTTCCAGTTCCGGGTAAAGGGGGTGGACGAGCACGAGGCGGCGCGGCTCGCGGCGCCCTTGCAGGAAATCTGCGCCGCTCGCGACTGCGCCTTCATCGTCAACGACAGCGCGAAGCTGGCCAAGCGGCTCAAGGCGGATGGCGTGCATTTGGGGCAGGGCGACGGCGACGTGCGCGAAACGCGAAAACTGCTCGGGCGGGAGGCGCAGATCGGGGTGACCTGCCACGCCAGTCGCCACCTGGCGATGGAAGCAGGCGAGGCGGGGGCGGACTATGTGGCGTTCGGCGCCTTCTTTCCGAGCATCACCAAGCAAAGCGAGCATCGGCCGGAGCCCGAAATCCTCGCCTGGTGGCAGCGGCTTTTCGAAATTCCCTGCGTCGCGATCGGCGGGATCACGCCCGCAAACTGTGCCCCGCTCGTGAGCGCGGGGGCCGACTTCCTCGCGGTCTCGAGCGCGGTCTGGGGCGGCGATGAGGCAGCAACCGTACAGGCTTTCCACCGCGCGATCGACGGCGCCAATTCCCAAGTGCCAGGCAATATGTAATCCCGCGCGCTTCACGGCGAAGGGACAGGACATGGCGAAACCGACAGAGGGCGAGACGAACCGCCGCGAACTGACGCTGCGCGCCTTGCTGCTCGGCGGGCTACTGACGGTCGTCTTCACCGCCGCCAATGTCTATTTCGGCCTGCGCGTCGGGCTGACCTTCTCGACCGCGCTGCCCGCGGCGGTCATCTCGATGGCGGTGCTGAGGTTGTTTCGCGACAACAGCGTGGTCGAGAACAACATCACCCAGACGCTTGCGAGCGCCGCGGGGGCGGTGGCGACGATGATCTTCGTCCTCCCCGGCCTGGTGATGGTCGGATGGTGGACCGAGTTTCCCTACTGGACCACGGTGGCCCTGTGCTTCGTCGGAGGCACGCTGGGCGTGATGATGAGCGTGCCGCTGCGCCGCGCGCTGGTGGTCAATTCCGACCTCCCCTATCCCGAGGGCGTCGCCGGGGCCGAGGTGCTCAAGGTGGGCAGCCGGGACGCGCGGGGGGCGGCGGAAAGCCGCTTCGGTCTTGCAACCATGCTGCTCGGCGCGGGGCTCGCCACCGTCATGGCGCTGCTGGTCGCGCTGAAACTCGCCGCGGGCGAACTGGCGCGGAATTTCAAGCTCGGGCAGGGCGCGACCGGAGTCGCCTTTTCCACCTCGATGGGCCTGCTCGCGATTGGGCACCTCATCGGGTTGTCGGCGGGTGTCGCGCTTGCCGTCGGGACGGTCATATCCTGGGGCATCCTTTTGCCGTGGCGGACATCGCTCGTCGACGGGTCGCTGCCCATCGACGATCTCGTCGGCACGGTCTTCAGCCAGGAGGTGCGCTTCATCGGCGCGGGCGCCATCGCGGTCGCCTCGATCTGGACGCTGCTCAAGCTGGTGAAGCCGATTGCCGCCGGACTTGCCGGCATCCTCGCGGCGCAGCGCGCGCGCAAGGGTGGCGAGATGCTTGATCTGACGGAGCGCGATCTTCCGGGCAGTGTGGTGCTCGGCACCGTCGCCATTGCGATGCTGCCGATCGCCTGGCTGCTGTGGCGCTTCGCCGAGGGCGGGCCGGTGGCGGAAATCTTTCCCGTCGCGCTGGCTGCCACGCTGGTGTTCATCCTCGCTATCGGCGCGGTCGTTTCGGCGGTGACGGGGTACATGGCCGGGCTGGTCGGCACATCGAACAGCCCCGTGTCGGGCGTGGGCATCCTCTCGATCGTGGTGGCGGCGCTGATGGTCGCGGCGCTTTTTCCCGGTCCGCACAGCGCGACCGATACCAGGGCGCTGGTGGCCTACGCGCTGTTCGCGACCGCTTTCATCTTCGGTATCGCCCTTATCGCCAATGATAACCTGCAGGACCTGAAGACCGGCCAGTTGGTCGGTTCGACGCCGTGGAAGCAGCAGCTTGCGCTGGTCCTGGGCGTGGGCGCTGGATCGCTGGTGATCCCGCCGGTGCTCAACCTGCTCGACGTGACGATGGGGTTTGCGGGCGCGCCAGGGGCCAATCCCGAGACCGCGCTGCCGGCACCGCAGGCCTCGCTCATTTCCAGCCTCGCGCAGGGGGTGCTCGGCGGCACCTTGCGCTGGGACCTGATCGGGCTGGGCGGGGCAATCGTCGCCGAGATCATCGTCATCGACGAGCTGCTGGGGCGCCGGGCTGGCGCTGCCGGCAGCAAGGGTTTCCGCCTGCCGCCGCTGGGCGTGGCGATGGGAATGTATCTCCCGATCTCGATCATCCTGCCCTCCGCGCTCGGCGCGGTCTTGGGGCATTTGTGGGACCGGCGCGCCGACCGCAGCAGCGACCCGGAACGGCTGAAGCGCGCCGGCGTGCTGCTGGCGACAGGCATCGTCGTCGGCGACAGCCTGTTCGGCCTGTTCTTCGCAGGAGCGGTTGCGCTGCTGGGAGAGGATCCGCTCGCCATCGTCGGCGATGATTTCGCCACCGCCGCGCAGCTTGTCGGCGCCGCGGCGCTCGCGGCGCTGATCTGGTGGGGTTACGACCGCACATATCGGGGTGCCCGCAAGCTGGGCCGGGGCGCGGAAACATAGCGGCGCCAGCGCGTTGGTCCCGAAAGCTTTTCCGGGAGAGCCCAATGCGCCACCTCGTCGCCGTCACTTCGCTGTTCGCCCTCGCTGCCTGCGGATTGAACGGCACGGACCGCTACAAGGACGAAGCGGCGGGGTCGGCCGCGGGGGTGGCAGCAGGTCAGGCATCCGCCAGCGATAATCTCGCCGACACCATGGCGTCGCGCGATGGCGAAGTCGCCGTGAACGATATCGCCGATCCCGAACAGCGCCCTGTCATGCAGGCGCAAGTCACGCTCGACCGCGCCGGCTTCATGCCCGGCGTGGTCGATGGCAAGATGGGGATGAGCACCGTCAACGCGCTGAAAGGGTTTCAGGAGGCGAACGGGCTGACCGTGACGGGCAAGCTGGACGATGCGACGAAGGCGGCGATTGCAAAGCTGCCGCAGGTGCCCGCTACCCGAGTGGTGACCATTCCCGCCGACTGGGCCAGCGCGCAGTATTACAAGATCCCGGACAAGCCGGAGGACAAGGCCAGGATGCCCTCGCTTGGCTATGAGTCTCTCGACGAGCGTTTGGCGGAGCGGTTTCACACAACGGTTGAAACGCTGAAGATGCTCAACCCCGGCGGCAGGCCCGCAGGTGCGCCCGCGCCGAGTGGGGGCGTCACGCCCGCGCCGACCAGCAACGCGACGCCAAGCCCCACTCCCTCCACGAGCGGTCCCGGCTTCACGCCGCAGCCGGGTCCGCAATCGACTTTCAAGCCCGGCCAGCAAATCCGCGTGCCCAATATCGGCGCCGACCGAATCGAGCCGGGCAAGGTCGAGGATTCGAGCTGGCAGCAAACCCTCGCCTCGCTGGGCGTTGGGACAGTGCAGCCGAAGGTGGACCGGATCGTCGTCAGCAAGTCCGAGAACACGCTCAAGGCCTATGACGCGAGCGGCAAGCTAACCGCGATCTTCACTGTCAGCTCGGGCTCGAGCGAATTTCCGCTCCCGCTCGGGAACTGGGCCATCAAGGGCAAGGCCTACAACCCCGATTATCACTACGACCCCTCGCTGATCGTCGGCGCCGACAAGAACGACGAGAAGGAGAAGCTCCCCCCCGGTCCCAATGGCCCGGTGGGCGTGGTCTGGATCGACCTCAGCAAGGAGCATTACGGCATCCACGGCACGCCCGACCCCGCGACCATCGGGCGTGCCCAGAGCAGCGGCTGCGTGCGGCTGACCAACTGGGACGCCGCGCGGCTCGCGCAGATGGTGTCGACATCCACCAAGGTCGAGTTCGTGAAATGACCCGCATGGCGCTCGGCGACCGGTTGCAGACCATTGCGGTGACCGCAGTGCTCACCAGCATCGGTTGGCTGGCGTTCGGCGGCGGGATGATCCGCGAGGTCGGCGACCTGTTCGTGTTACGCAAGACGCCGGAAGCAAGTTCTCCGAAGTCGCGACCCACCGCCGCGCCGTCAGCCGCTCCGACGGAGACGCCAGCCAAGGCCTCGGTGGTGGCAGTGGGAGACTATGTAATCCCCGTTGCCGGTGTCCGGCCCGAACAGCTCACCGATACCTTCACCGCGGCGCGGGCAAGCGGAACGCGGGTGCACGATGCCATCGACATCATGGCGCCGCGCGGCACGCCGGTTATGGCCGCTACGGCGGGCACGGTGGAGAAGCTCTTCACCTCGAAGCCAGGCGGTCTAACGATCTACGTCCGCAGTCCGGACAGGCGCACGATCACCTACTACGCCCACCTCGACGCCTACGCGCCCGGCCTTGCCGAGCAGCAGGAGGTCAGGCAGGGGCAGAAGCTCGGCACCGTCGGTTCGACCGGCAACGCCGATCCTTCGGCCCCGCATCTCCATTTCGCGATCATGCAGACTACGCCCGAGAGCGCTTGGTGGGAGCCGGCGGTATCCATCAATCCCTACCCGGTGCTGACCGGTCGCGCCCCCTAGCTCACTCGCGCTCTGTCACTGCCGGGCCGATCCGATTGCATTTCAGTCGCCCCATTTCGCCGTCACGCGCCAGTTCCTGCCACAAGCCCTCCCTGTTGCGCTTCAGGCGCATGTCCTTGAGCGGGCCGCGGGTGAAGGTCAGCACGTCACTCGCGAGGAGATAGGTGCCGCGCCCCTCGCCGTTCTGGTAACTCGACCCGCGCACGATGGTGAAGCTGCGTGCGGGCAGGGAATGTACCGCAGGGCCCGTCGCGACACCCGCGGTCCAGCAGCCGTAGCGACCCAGCGGCAAGACAGCGAGGTCGCCCGAGGCGGCTGCCGGCATGGCGACCAGGGCGAAGACAGCGGCGACGAGGGTGCGCATCATGCCCGGTCCCATAGCGCGGAGCAGCGCCGCCTTCCACCCACCTTGCCCCGCGTGGACCAAGCGGCTAAGCGCCCCCGCGCAATCGGTGGCGGATATTCCCCGGCGCCGCGCTCTTTCAAAACCGCAGGCACCCGCCCCAGACAAAGGTTGGCACATGAAGATTTCCGGCGTGGACATCCGTCCCGGCAATATCCTCGAATACGAAGGCGGCATCTGGAAGGTCGCCAAGATCCAGCACACCCAGCCAGGCAAGGGCGGGGCCTATATGCAGGTCGAGATGAAGAACCTGCAGGACGGCCGCAAGACCAACGTCCGCTTCCGCAGCGCCGACACGGTGGAGCGGGTGCGGCTCGATACGAAGGACTACCAGTTCCTTTACGAGGACGGCGCCATGCTGGTGTTCATGGATCAGGATACCTACGAGCAGATCAACCTGCCCGCCGACCTCCTCGGCGACGCCCGCCCGTTCCTGCAGGACGGGATGCAGGTCATGCTCGAGTTGTGGGACGAGAAGCCGATCTCGGTGGAACTGCCCGCGCAGGTCGAGGCCACGATCGTGGAGGCCGACGCGGTGGTGAAGGGGCAGACCGCCTCCTCCAGCTACAAGCCGGCGATCCTCGACAACGGCGTGCGCATCATGGTCCCGCCGCACATCGAGAGCGGCACCCGCATTGTCGTCGACGTGTACGAGCAGAGCTACGTCGGCAAAGCGAACTGACGGTCGTCCCATGGGCAAGAGCATCGCATCGCGCTTCGACAATATCGCCGTAGAGCGTTCCATGCTGCTCGGCGTGGTGGTCGACGACGACCAGCTCACGCTCGAGATGGATTTCTGCCTCGAGCCCGGCCACCCCGATTACGAGGCGCCGGGCGAGGGGGAGGAGTGCTGCTTCCACCCCGGCATGATCCGGTTCGGCGGCATCACCACGCTCAATCTCGAGCGCGCGCAGGCTGCTTCCGGCCAGCGCCGTTTCGCCATCCAGTCCTTCGCCATCGACGGTACCCGCTTCGACATGGCGTGCGACTGGGGCGCCATTCATCTCCAGGCGCGCTCGATCCGCGTCCTCACCGAATAGAGAGTTTCCAATAATGGCCGCAGTGTCCGGGCTGATCCGCGTGATGGAAAAGGCTGCTCGCAAGGCGGGCGGCAAACTGCGCCGCGATTTCGGCGAGATCGAGCATCTCCAGGTCAGCCAGAAGGGCCCCGCCGATTTCGTCAGCAAGGCCGACCTGCGTGCCGAGCGCACCATCTACGACGAACTACTCGCGGCGCGTCCGGGCTGGGGTTTCATGATGGAAGAGGCCGGCGTGATCGAGGGCGAGGAGGGCAGCCCGCGGTGGATCGTCGATCCGCTCGACGGCACCAGCAACTTCCTCCACGGCATCCCGCATTTCGCCGTCAGCATCGCCGCGCAGGAGCGCAAGCTCGACGGATCGGGATGGGGCGACGTGATCGCCGGGCTGGTCTACAACCCGATCACCGACGAGACCTTCTGGGCGGAAAAGAGCCGCGGCGCCTGGCTGCACGACGGGCGGCTTCGAGTATCGGGTCGCCGCCATCTGTCGGAAGCCCTGATCGCGACCGGCATCCCCTTCGGTGGGCACGGCGATTTCGGCGAATGGATCCGCATCTTTGGCGCGGTGGGGCCGCAGGTCGCGGGCATCCGCCGTTTCGGCGCCGCCTCGCTGGATCTGGCATGGGTGGCCGCGGGCCGCTTCGACGGCTTCTGGGAAAGCGACCTCAACGATTGGGACACTGCCGCGGGCTGCCTGATCGTGCGCGAAGCGGGTGGCTTCGTCTCGGATTTCCGCGGCCGGAGTGTGGCGGTTCACAGCAAGCAGGTCCTCGCGGCCAATGACGCGCTGCATTCGCGCCTGCACAAGATTGTTGCGGGTGCGCTCAAGTAGTACACGGTATATTTCGCGCTAAGGATTGCACGAAACCTGGAACTAACTAAGACTCGGTACGTCTGAACGGGGAACAGCCCTTCGGAGTCGCGGGTCATGTTGCAGCTCTTTCTCGCCGCCCTCGCGGCGCCACCGGGAGTGTCGGTGCCGAATACGCCGATGGCCTCGGATTTCGACCTCTCCAAATCCGCCATGCCTGCAAAATCTCGTGAGCGGACGCGCACCGAGATCGCGTCCGAAGACCCCGCGATACCCGCCAGCATGCGTGTCGCCGATCTCGAAGCGCCCGAAGTCGAGCTGTCTTTCGCGGATAACGGCCCGGCCGTCCTGGTCGGCGCGTTCGGCGGGCGTCGGTCCGGCATGCCCAAACTCGCCCATGTCGGTCTGGACTGGACCTTCTAGCAGCGCCTTGAACGCGGGAGTGCGAGCCGCTAAGCGCGCCGTTCGCCCAACCGGCACGCCCGGGCCCCTGTGGTGGAATTGGTAGACGCGCTCGACTCAAAATTGCGTTTAGCCTAAGAAAATTAGCCAAAAACCACGCAAAACCAATGCTTTGAGTAAGGTCGAGACTCCAAAAAAGACTTACACAAGTCTTACACACTTTGGAGTTTTGCACAGTGCCCGCAGAGAGCCATGTTTTGATGGACGGCGCGCTTCACGTTTATCGGCGTGAGGGAAGCCGCTTCTGGCAATGCGCGACCTACCTCGGCAGCCGCAATCACCGGCAGACGACCAAGGAGGTGAGCCTTGCCGCCGCCAAAGACTTCGCGCGCGACTGGTATATGGAGCGCTGCGTCGAGGATCGTCAGCGCCGGCGCGGGGGCGTCTCCCTGCTGAACGGTTCCGTTCAACCTGTCGGCGCCGAACCGTCTGAGGTGGTGGATGCCCGTCGCCGGACCAAGCCTGCTGGTCCCAGCTTCGAGGATGCCGCGAAGGCGTTTGCCAGCGAGTTCGAGGTCATCACGATGGGCGAGCGCAATGCCGGCTATGTGAAGTCGAAGTCCGACATCATCCGCGTTCACCTCACACCGT
>JAJYQP010000059.1 GCA_021794525.1 Pseudomonadota bacterium
ATTCTCGCGCGCCGCCGCCTGCCCGACGAACTCGCGGAGCGACTTCGGCCGCAACGCCGCGTCCGGGTCCTCCGACTGGCGCGCCGGAGTGTGGAGAGGGGCGGGTTCGCTCAAACCTCGATCTCGTCGAACAGCCCGATGTAGGTCTCGCGCCGACTGAGGTCGCCGACCTCCTCGTCGAGCGCGTCGTAGGCCTCGGCGAAGTCGCGCTTGAAGGCGGCATAGGCCTCGCGCGAGGTCCATCGGTCCACGGTCTGGTAGGTGCCGGGGCTTTCCTTGGCCTTGAGGAGGCGCGTCTCAAGGAAGCCGTCGCTCTCCGCGAACAGCCGCGCCCAGGGGCCGCCCGCGGCATAAGCGCGCTCGAAGGCCGGCTGGAGCGCTTCCTCGACCGCAAATTCCCAGATGACGCTGCAGCTCAACCTATCACCTCTTCGATTTAAGCGCGTCGTCCATTACGCATCGACCCGACGGCATCAATCGTCGAAAGCCAGGGGAGCCGACCCAATCCATCCCGTGCTTGGCATTTCGCCACCTCGGCACGGAATTGCATGATCTGATAGGTGCCCCCACCTCCAATCGCGGCAATCAGCAACGCCACTGAGCCCCACAAAGTGATGGCAGGGTTGAGTTTGATATTCCCCCGGATACCACGAACAAAGATCATCCCGCCGCCCTCCTCAGCGCGACGCGGATCAGATCGCCCTCGCCCGCGCCGTTGCCCAACTCCGCGAGGGCTTCGGCGACGGCGCGGCTCGCGGTCGCGGGTTTGAAGCCGAGGTTTTCGAGCGCGCTGACGGCGTCGGCGCTGGCGCCCCCGCGCGGGGTCGCGACGACGCCCGGTGCGCCGCCCGGGATCGCGCCGGCCTTATCCTTCAATTCGTTGACGATGCGGCCCGCGAGCTTGGGGCCGACGCCATTGGCGCGCGCGACCATCGCCGCGTCGCCCTGCGCGCAGGCGGTCGCGAGATCGTGCGGGACGAGCGCGGAGAGGATCGCCAGCGCGACCTTGCTGCCCACCCCCTGAACCTGCGTCAGCAGGCGGAACCAGTCGCGCTCGGCGGCCTCCGCAAAGCCGAGCAGTCGCATGTCGTTCTCGCTCACCTGGAGGTCGGTGAAGACGGTACAGGCTTCGCCCGGAGCGCCCAGCGCGGCGAGCGTCCTGGCGCTGCAATGGACGAGGTAGCCGACGCCCGCGACGTCGATCACGGCCCAGTCGGCGCCGGTATCGTCGAGGATGCCCTTGAGCTTCGCAATCACACGCCTTTCCTGCCCCCGTCCACACGATTTGAACAGGGGTTTACCGCCACTGATCCCCCGCGCAGGCGGGGGTCTCGGGCCGGGTGGCGCTCTCTGTAAGGAGGTCTCCGCTTCCGCGGGGACTCGACCTCAGCTTTCGAGCTGTCGCAGCAGGCTGCGCACGTCGCCGTCCATGTCGGCATCGCGCTGGCGCAGGTCCTCGATCAGGCGGACGGCGTGGATCACCGTCGAATGGTCGCGCCCGCCGAACTTGCGCCCGATCTCGGGATAGCTGCGCGGGGTGAGAACCTTGGCGAGATACATCGCCACCTGGCGCGGGCGCACCACGGCGCGGGCGCGGCGCTTGCTGCTCATCTCGGCGCGGTCGATGCGGTAGAACTGGCAGACCGTGCGCTGGATCTCGTCGATCGTGATGCGCTTGCGGTTGGCGGAGAGGATGTCGGTCAGCTGCTCCTCGGCGAGCTGGAGGCTGACCTCCTGCCCGGTCAGCTGCGCATAGGCGATCAGCTTGTTCAGCCCACCCACCAGCTCGCGGACATTGCGCGTCACGGTGCGGGCGAGGAAATCGATGACGTCGGCGGGCACGTCGAGCGGGGCGAAGCGGGTGAGTTTGGCCTCGAGAATCTTGCGGCGCAGCTCCATGTCGGCGGCGGCGATATCGGCCACGAGCCCCATCGAGAGGCGGCTGAGCAGCCGCGGTTCGACGCCGTCGAGCGCCTGCGGCGCGCGGTCGGCGGCGAAGACCAGCCGCTTGCCCTCGGCCAGCAGCGCGTCGATCGTGTAGAGCAGTTCCTCCTGCGCGCTTTCCTTGCCGATGATGAACTGGATGTCGTCCACCAGCAGCAGGTCGAAGGAGCGGAGGCGGGCCTTGAACTCCAGCGTCTGCTTGGTCTTCAGCGCCTGGACGAATTCGACCATGAAGCGCTCCGCCGAGCAGTAGAAGATGCGCGCGCGGGGATGGGCGAGCAGGAAGGAATGGCCGATCGCGTGGAGGAGGTGCGTCTTGCCCTGCCCGGTCGCGCCCTTGAGGTAGAGCGGCGCGAACTGCGGCTTCTCGGTCACGGCCATGCGCTGGGCGGCATTGGCGGCCAGCACGTTCGCCTCGCCGGTCACGAAGGCGGCGAAGGTCAGCGAGGGGTCGAGGCCGACGCTTGAGGTGAAGCCGGCATCGCCGATGGTGTCGGCGGCGATCGCCATCATGCTCGGGTCCGCGCCATCGTTGGCGGGCCGGCGACCGTCGGTGTGGAGGCGCAGTTCGGCGACCTGGCGGCGGCCCGGCAGCACCGAGATATTGACCTGGCGCACCTCGCTCGAGGCGATCTTCCACGCCAGCGAGAGCCGGTCGGCGAAGCGGTCGCGCACCCAGTTGGCGCTGAACTCGGTCGGCAGGAACAGGTCGAGCGTCCCCGTCTCGGCACAGAGCTGGCCGAGCTGGATCGGCTTGATCCACTGGCTGTGGAGCTGGTGACCCAGATCCTTGCGCAGGCCCTGACTGATGTCCGCCCAGTCGGCGGCGAGGTTCACGGCCACCGAATCGTCCATCGTCTCATTCCGCATCCTGCGCCCCAGTCCAGCTTCGTTCATTTTTGCCATCGACCCGAATCACCCCCGTTGCCCGGAAGATTACCTCCTCGGGCAAGCTGCAACATGCGCGAATGCTTTGAAGACAAAGCGTGGCCAGTGCCGGGAACCGAAGTCCGGCACCATTCCTTCGCAACCAGCTTGTTGATGCCAAGGCTGTCCCGTCCCCGGCTTTCAGGGGTTGTAAGGCGCGCTTCGGATGAGTCGCAAGGGGGCGGACCGTAAAAAAACTTAAATAAACCGTTTGACTCACCGCAACCCCGCAGCGCTGCGTTCAAGGCGCTGATTCAGCGAATGATTTCGTGCAAGCACGCGCGAATCGCCGGTTTTCCGCCATTGGTGCGGCGCACCATCGCGCGACGGACGTCAGGGTTTGCCACTCGGCGACTCAAACAATGCACGAACGGCCCGCCGCGCGAGGCGGCGAGCCGTTCCGAAAATACCTGCACCAGGACGGGGTTAGAGCGCGGCGACCCGCTTGGTGAGTCGGCTCATCTTCCGGCCGGCGGTGTTCTTGTGGATTACCCCGCGGGCGACGCCGCGCGCCAGTTCGGGCTGCGCGCCCGAAAGGGCAGCCCTGGCGGCATCCTTGTCACCGCTCTCGATCGCGCTCTCGACCTTCTTGATGAAGGTGCGGATGCGGCTCATGCGCGCGCCATTGATGGCGGCGCGCGATTCGTTGCGGCGGATGCGCTTCTTGGCTTGCGGCGTATTGGCCATGTCTGTCTTTCGGTCTCGTTCTATTGGGCGGCCCGGAAGAGACCGCAGATGCTCGAATATCGTGCGAAAAGCGGCGCACGCGGCACCGGAAGGGCGCGCACATACGGTCGGAGAGCCGAATCGTCAAGGCGAGTCTTGGGCGTGGGCCTAGCGCTGGCATCTCGGGCAGAACCAGGTGCTGCGCCCGCCCTGCACGATCCGGCGGATGATGCCCTCGTCGCGGTGGCGGCAGTCGCCTCCCTCGCGGCCATAGACGTCGAAGCGGCTGGCGAAATAGCCGAGCTCGCCGTCGGGTCTGACGAAGTCGCGCAAGCTCGATCCGCCGTCCGCGATCGACTGCTCCAGCACCGCGCGGATCTCCGGCACCAGCCGCTCGAGCTGCGGCCCGGTGACCTTGCCGCCGGGCTTGCGCGGATCGATCCGGGCGCGCCACAGCGCCTCGCAGACGTAGATATTGCCGAGCCCCGCCACCACGCGCTGGTCGAGCAGCATCAGCTTGATCGCGGGTTTGCGGCCCTTGGTGGCGGCGCGCAGATGCGCGGCGGTCAGCCCGTCTCCCAGCGGCTCCGGCCCCAGCGCGGCGAAGGCGGGCCAGGCCTCCAGCCCCGCCTCCTCCACCAGGTCGACCGAGCCGAACCGCCGCACATCGTTGAGCGCGAGGCGGTGCCTGGCGGTCTCCAGCACCAGGTGATCGTGTTTGTCGAGCTCCGCCGGATCGATCCGCCAGCGCCCGCTCATGCCGAGGTGGAACACCATGCTGCGCCCGCGGTCGGTATGGACGATGCCGTATTTCGCCCGCCGCCCCAGCCCGGTCACCCGCGCGCCGGTGAGCGCCTGCACGAGATCGGGCGGAAAGGCCCGCCGCATCCCCTCGCGCCGCACCGCGACCCGCTCGATCCGCTCGCCCTCGAGCACGCGGGCGAGGCCGCGGACGGTGGTTTCGACTTCGGGAAGCTCGGGCATGGCGCGCGCCTCCTAACACCCTTTGACCCTCTGGCAATTGCCCCTAAGGCGGGCGCCATGAGCGAGACGGTTTCCTTCGGTTACGAACAGGTCGCCCCCGAGGAGAAGACGCGCCGCGTGGGCGCGGTGTTTTCCTCCGTCGCGTCGAAATACGACGTGATGAACGATGCCATGTCGGGCGGGATGCACCGTTTGTGGAAGGACCGCTTCGTGCGCCGGGTGAAGCCGCAGCCGGGCGAGGCGATCCTCGACATGGCGGGCGGCACCGGCGACATCGCCTTCCGCATGGCGGAACGCGGGGCCGAGGTGACGGTCGCGGACATCAACCAGGATATGCTCGACGTCGGCGTGGAGCGGGCGCTGGAACGCAGCCTCACCGGCCTCACCTGGTCTTGCCAGAACGCCGAGGCGCTGACTTACCCGAGCCGCCAGTTCGACGCCTACACCATCGCCTTCGGCATCAGGAACGTGACCCATATCGACCGGGCCCTTGCCGAGGCGCACCGGGTACTCAAATTCGGCGGGCGGTTCTTCTGCCTGGAGTTCTCGACGGTCGAATGGCCGGGGTTCGACAAGGCCTACGACCTCTATTCCGAACACCTCGTGCCGCGCATGGGCCAGGCGATCGCGGGGGATGCGGACAGCTATCGCTATCTCGTCGAATCGATCCGCCGCTTCCCGCCGATGCCGCAATTCGAGGGCATGATCCGCGCCGCCGGCTTCACCCAGACCAGGGTCGAGCCGATTCTCGGCGGCCTCGTCGCGATCCATTCGGGGTGGAAAGCCTAGGGTGACCCGCCCCTCCGTCCATATCCGCCGCCTGCTCGGCTGGGGCCGCACCCTCGCCCGCCACGGCGCGCTACGCGGGATCGAGAACGACCCCAACACGCCGGTGCAGGTCAAGCGGCTGGCGCGCATCGCCCGCTTCGGCGCGGTGCAGCCGCGGGTGCCCAACTATGCCGAAGCGTTCCGCGCCATCGGCCCCGCCGCGATCAAGCTCGGCCAGACGCTCGCGACCCGGCCCGATCTGGTCGGCGAGGAGGCGGCCCGCAATCTCCTCAGCCTGCAGGACAGCCTCCCGCCCGAACCCTTCGCAGCGATCCGCGCCAGCGTGGAGGCGAGCTTCGCCCAGCCGCTCGAGGCGCTCTACGCCAGCTTCGATCCCGAGCCGGTCGGCGCCGCCTCGATCGCGCAGGTCCACCGCGCCGTGACCACCGACGGTCGCGACGTCGCGGTCAAGGTGCTGCGCCCGGGCGTGCGCGAGAAGTTCGCCCGCGACATCGACACCTATGAATGGGCCGCCGCGCATCTCGAGGCGCTGGGCGGCGAGGCGAGCCGGCTGCGCCCGCGCCTCACCATCGCCAATTTCAAGCGCTGGACCGCGCGCGAGCTGGACCTGCGCCGCGAGGCGGCGAGCGCGTCCGAACTCGCCGAGGCGATGCTCGGCACCGACCATTATCGCATCCCCGCCATCGACTGGGACCGCACCAATGGCCGGGTGATGACTCTCGAATGGGTCGACGGGATCAAGATCTCGAAGCGCGACGAGCTGATCGCCGCCGGGCACGACCTGCCGCTGCTCGCCCGCCGCCTCGTGCTCGCCTTCCTCAAGCAGGCGATCAGCGCGGGTTTCTTCCACGCCGACATGCATCAGGGGAACCTGTTCGTGCGAGGAGACGGCACCATCGTGGCGATCGATTTCGGCATCATGGGCCGGATCGACCGGCGCGCGCGGCAGTGGCTGGCGGAAATCCTCTACGGCCTGATCACCGGCAATTACCGCCGCGTGGCGGAGATTCACTTCGAGGCGCAATACGTCCCCAGCCATCACTCGGTCGACGAGTTCGCGACCGCCCTGCGCGCGGTGGGCGAACCGATGCGCGGCAAGCCGGTGAGCGAGCTCTCGGTCGGCCAGATGCTCGACGGGCTGTTCGCGATCACCCGCGACTTCGACATGCAGACCCAGCCGCACCTGTTGCTGCTGCAGAAGACGATGGTGATGGTCGAAGGCATCGCCACCAGCCTCGATCCCGCGGTCAATATGTGGGACGTTGCCGCCCCCTTCGTGCGCGAGTGGATCCGCGACGAGCTGGGGCCGGAAGCCGCGCTCGCCGAGCGGATCCGCACCGATACCGAGACCTTGCTGCGGATCCCCGCGCTGATCCGGCGGCTGGAGGAACAATACCCGCCCCGCGGCGGTGCGCCCGATCCGCCGCCGCTGCCCGAGGTCGAGCTGGTGTGGGACCGGCGCCGGCGAGGCAGTCCGGCGGTCGGCTATGCGCTCGCTGCCGTCGGCGGGGCGGCGCTGGTCTGGCTGGGCGTCGTGGCGGGGCTGATCTAGCCTTCGTCCTTTCCGGTAGAGCCCGACGAACCGGCGAATCGCGAAATCCCGGTGGTTTCGATAGGAAACCAAATCCTAACACCATCGCGCGTATACCTCCGCGAAATAACGGTTGCGCCCTTGACCGGGCCGTGCGCGCAAGGTCGCGCCGGTGCTGGCCAAGCGCGAAGGGGGGCGTTAGAGCCGGATGGCATGGATTTACACTACCGTGATTGTTCGGAGCGGCTTCGTGGCGAGGCGTGGCGCGCAGCGCGGGCTGGTTGCCCGTGCAAGCGTCGCAACGCTGCCGCGGAGCCGTTCCGAACAACCGCGCAGCGGCGGGCCGATTTTGGCTCAGCGCCGCGTTGCTCGTCAGTCACTATGCCACGGCATGGCTCTCTCCTCGCGCCTTGCGCTCATTCAAAATCGGCTCCGTCACGGCAGTGCAAATCCATGCCATCCGGCTCCCACAGCGCGGGAACGATGCGATGGGTAAACATCAACCAATCGAGGCAAGCGACGCGCTGGGGGCCTATCGCCCGATGAGCGGCGGCCCGCGCATCCTGCTGATCGTTGGCGGCGGCATCGCGGCCTACAAGGCGTGCGAGCTGGTGCGGCTGATCCGCAAGGCGGGCGGCTCGGTCACCTGCGTCATCACCGAAGGCGGGCAGCAGTTCGTCACCCCGATGGCGCTGGCGGCGCTCAGCGGTAACAAGGTCTATACCAGCCTCTTCGACCTCAAGGACGAGGTCGAGATGGGCCATATCCAGCTCTCGCGCGAGGCCGACCTGGTGGTGGTCTGCCCGGCGACGGCGGACCTCCTCGCCAAGATGGCGGCGGGCATCGCCGACGATCTCGCCACCACGCTGATCCTCGCGACCGACAAGCCGGTGCTGACCGTGCCCGCCATGAACGTGCGGATGTGGGAGCATTCGACCACCCGCCGCAACACCGAGTTCCTGCGGCAGGCCGGCGTCACCGTGGTCGAGCCCGACGAAGGCGAGATGGCCTGCGGCGAATGGGGCCCGGGCCGCCTGCCCGAGCCGGTCGCGATCCTGTCCGCGATCGCCAGGGAGCTGTCGCTCGACATCGAGCTGCCGGAGCCCGAGCCTGTGGCCGCCCCCGCGCTGGAAGCGCCTGCGCCGGCGACGGTGGCGAAGGCGGTCAAGGACGACATCGCGGTCGAGGCGCTCGAGCCCGAGGACGAGCCCGAGGATGAGGAAACGCAGAGCCGGCTCTCCAGCCTGTTTTCCGCCATCATCCCGCGCTCGACCAGGCGGCGCAGCCACGCGGACATCGACGCCGAACTGGACGCGCTGCCCGAGCTCGATCCCTTCGATGCCGAGGGGCTGCTCCGCGGCACCCCGATCGAGGAGGTCCCCTTCGCGCCCGCGTCCGGCGGACCGATCCTGGCCAGGAAGGGCAAGGCGAGCAGCGCCCCGCCCACCGATGCCGAGGCGCTCAATCACGAGGTCGCGCGGCAGGACGACCGGTCGCGGCCCGAGCCGCTGCCCGGCGACGTGCAGCCGATCGCGACCCAGGTGGCGACCGCGGCCGACCCGCTCGCCGGCCAGGTCGAGTTCGATCCCGACCCGACGCATCGCCCGCTGCACGGTCGCCACGTGATCGTGACCGCCGGCCCGACCTGGGAGCCGATCGACCCGGTGCGCTACATCGCCAACCGGTCGAGCGGGAAGCAGGGCTATGCCATCGCCGCGATGGCGGCGGCGGCGGGGGCACGGGTGACGCTGATCTCCGGCCCGGTCAGCCTGCCGACCCCGCTGGGGGTCGACCGCGTCGATGTCGAGAGCGCCGACGAGATGGCCGAGGCGCTGCGCCGCGCGCTGCCCGCCGACGCCGCCTTCATGGTCGCCGCCGTGGCCGACTGGAAGAGCCGCAATGTCGCGTCCGAGAAAATGAAGAAGCGCGGATCGGCCCCTCCGGCGCTGATCCTGACGGAAAACCCCGACATCCTCACCACGCTGGGCGCGGCGCGCAAGCGGCCCCAGCTCCTGATCGGTTTCGCCGCCGAGACCGAGAACGTGATCGAGAACGCCAAGTCCAAGCGCAAGCGCAAGGGCGCCGACTGGATCGTCGCCAATGACGTCAGCCGCGGGCCGGACGGGAAAGGCGTGATGGGCGGGGACCGCAACCACGTCCACATCGTCACCTCGCAAGGGGTCGAGGAGCTGCCCGAGATGGGCAAGGAAGACGTCGCGCGCGAGCTGGTGCGCCGCGCTGCCGAAGCGCTCGCCGAAACCCACGCCGCTGCCGATGGCTGACCCGGTCGCGGTCGCCATCCTGCGGCTGCCGCATGGGGAGGGGCTGGCGCTCCCCGCCTATGCCACGGGCGGGGCGGCCGGAATGGATGTGCTGTCCGCCGAGGATGTGACCATCGCGCCGGGCGCGCGCCACGCTGTCGCGACCGGGTTCGCGGTCGCGATTCCCGCGGGTTACGAGATCCAGGTCCGCCCGCGCTCCGGCCTTGCGCTCAAGCACGGCATCACCGTGCCGAACACGCCGGGCACCATCGATTCGGACTATCGCGGCGAGCTCAAGGTGATCCTCATCAACCACGGCACGGAGCCTTTCGGCATCGCGCGCGGCGACCGGGTGGCGCAGCTGGTCCTCGCCCCGGTGACGCAGGCGGCCTGGCGGGAGGCGGACAGCCTCGACGAGACCGGGCGCGGTGCGGGCGGCTTCGGCTCAACGGGCGGTCACGCGAAGCTCTAGGGCTGCCGCGGAGCCCCCAGAACTCTATCCTCGTCATCCCCGCGAAGGCGGGGATCCATATGCGCCGAGGGTGGCCCCGCCCGATTCCCGCCTGCGCGGGAATGACGATCGAGCTATTGATTCCGACACGAAATCATCCGGGCGCGACCCCGGACCGTGGGCCGCCTTGCGACCCGCGAAACACAGCAACAGAACCCGCGCGGCAGGCACGGCGTCAGTCGACGTGCCTTGTGACGAGACGAGCGGGCAGCGGACAGTCCTTGCGAACGGCCGGATGGCGCCCGCTGCGGCGCGTCCGGCTCGGCCCGGGTTTGGTCGCCGGAGGAATGGCTGATCCGGGGCGGAGGGCTCGCGTTCCATCCCCGGCCGCACGCGTGCCCGGCATATCCTGGCGGACCGGTCCAAAGCCGGTCGGCCTCGATGCGGGGAAACACGCGATTCACAGGCGGTCCTGTCTTACCCCCGGCTCGCCTTCGTGCAGCGCCCCGATGGAGCCTGCAAGCTGGCCACCGACGGGCGGAGCCGCCATCCATTCCCACGGCAGCTGGCGTTAGGTTGGCGTCGAGCTCGACGGTTGACCGAACCGCCCGTCCCACGCGCACCCATGCCTGCCGCGCTGCCCCTTGTGGTTCGGGAACCACGAGAAACGAGGAGGAGGACAAGCCGGTCTCGCCCGCCCCCGGTCCCATGCCTGGACCGAAATCCGGGCGGCGCGCGAATTATCCTATTTGGTTTCTTTTGTCAAGCTATTTGCCACGACTCGTCATCCCCGCGAAGGCGGGGATCCATACGCGCCGAGGGTGGCCCCGCGGGATTCCCGCCTGCGCGGGAATGACGACAGATGCAGCCGCTCCGCGCCGGGTTCCCGCCTGCGCGGGAATGACGAGAGACGGGGCGTTGGCACGGGTCGCGGAGCGCAGACAGAAAAAGGCGGGCCTCACGACCCGCCCTTTTCATATTTATTTACTTGAAAATCAGCGACTTGCGGTCTTCTCCGGTGCCACCGAGATGCGCACCGTGCGGCCCGATTCGCCCGGGAAATCGGTGAACATCGCATCGACCAGGTTCGGCACCAGATACTGGAGCCGGTTGGAGGTCGAGAGCGCTTCGGCCTTGCCTTCGAACAGGCGCTGCCGGTCCGACGCGCGGTCGATCTTCAAATCGATCTCGCTGGTATAGACGGTGTAGCTGTCATAGCCGCCGTCGAAGAACGGGTCGTACATCCCGAAAGCCCACGGCCCGCCGCCGTAGAATCCGGGGTAGCGACCATAGCCGAAGCGCGAATAGCCGAAGCGGCCATAGGGCGCGTAACCGTACCACGGGCTGTAGAACGGATCGGCGAAGCCGGTGCGGCGGACCCGCTCACGGCCACGGTCAACGCCATAGTCGAAGCGCACCAGCAGCGTCGCCGCTTCGGGCGAGGCGGCAGGGGTGTAGCCGAGCTTCTGCATCTCCTGCGAGACATAGGCGGCGTACTGGCTGAACTCGAGCCCGCCGGCGAGCGCCGGATCGTCCGCGACCACCGCGAAGCTGACGCCCTGGGGGGCGGGAAGCTGCGTCTGGTAGCGGGTCACATCGGCATTGAACGGGGTCGCGCAGGCGGCAAGCCCGGCGAGAAGAAACGGGATGGAGGCCTGCTTCAGACGGCGCCCCCAATCCGTGGTACGGATCGACATATCAGGTCCTTTCGAAACGGCTGCGCTGCCTGCGGCCATTTCCCTCGCGCGCCGCAGTGTCGGCGAGACCCAGGCCGTTGTAAAGATTCGGTGTGAACGGGGTTTGAATATGCGGCTTATCTTATGATAGGCCCGGTTCGTCGCTGCGCGCCGTCAGGGCCGCGCCACGACCCAGCGCAGCGGGCGCGCCGCGGCGTCGGTCTGCCAGTGCGAATTGGCGGTCCAAAGGATCCACGGGCGGCCGGCATAGCCCGGCTCGGCGAGATCGCGCGACAGCCACAGATTGCGCTCGATCCGTCCGCCCACCCGGTAGCGGCGCTCGAAGTCCGGGGTGGGTGCGAGGATCGCGGGCTTGCCGGCATGGGCCTCGATCTGGTTGACCAGTACCATCAGCTCGCTCTGGATCGCCGCCTCGCTGACCGGCTGGGGGCAGAACTCGGCATCGCCGTCGAGCAGGATGGCGGGCGGCAGCAGGCTGCGCTCGCGCGGGACCGAGATGACGAAATTGGCGGCCTGACGGTCGGCGGGGCTGCACGGGTCGAAGACATGGACCGCGCCGACCGCGAGGCCGGCGGCGCGCGCGGCGGCGAGATTGGCAGTGAAGCCGCGGTCGCGCCCCTTCGCCCCGCGGCTCGCCTCGAGATAGGCGAAGCTGCCGCCCAAACCCTTCACCACCTCGAACCGGACTGTGCCGTCGTCCTCGCCCACCAGCACGCCCTGTTCGGGATAGCGCGTCTCGGACGGGCGCCAGTGGCGGCTCTGCCAGTACCACCGGCCCGCTGCCGCCAGTCCTGCGAGCAGCAGCAGCACCAGCACCGCCCGCATCCAGGCGCCGCGCTGTCCGGCCTTTCGCCTGCCCTTGCGCGCCATCCGTCAGCCCTTGATGTGGAGCACGCAGATCAGCGTGAACAGGCGGCGGGCAGTGGCGAAGTCGGTCTCCACCTTGCCTTCCAGCCGCTCGACCAGCTGCTCGGCGGCGCGGTTGTGGATCGCGCGGCGGGCCATGTCGATGGTCTCGATCTCCGCCGCGGTCGCCTTGCGGATCGCCTGGTAATAGCTGTCGCAGATCGCGAAATAGTCCTTGATCGCCCGCCGGAACCGCGCGAGCCCGAGGACCAGCTCTTCCAGCAGCCGTTCCTCGGTATCCGAAATGGCGAGCACCAGCCGCCCGTCCATCACCGAAAGCCGCAGCCGGTAGGGGCCGTTCGCCCCGCGCTCGACGCTTCGCAGCGGCTTGAAGCTGTTGTCCTCGATAAGGTCGTAGATCGCGATCCGGCGCTCCTGCTCGATATCGGCGCTGCGCCAGATGATGGTCGCCTCGTCGAGCTCGATATGCGCGATGCGGTGATCGGCGGAAGGTGCGGCGGATTCGCTCATGCGTCGCCGCGCCTTCGCAGATGCGGCCGGGTCGCGGCAAGGGGTGCCTGCGCTTTCCCCGCTTTCCACAAGCCGGGTGTGTTCGGCCTGCCGCAAGCTCGCTTGCCGGGGCGCGCCCGCTCCCGCATGGAGGCGCCATGCCCGCCGCCAACCTGCCCGACCGCCCCGAGCTCACCGGGGTCGCCCCCGCCGACGCTGCCGCCCCGCTTCGCGCCCTGCCCGCGAATGTGGAGGCGGAAGCGGCCTTTCTCGGCGCGCTGCTGATCGACAACAAGGTGCTGGAGGAGCTGCCGATCACGCTGTCGGCGGACCATTTCTTCGAGCCCGTCCACAGCCGCATCTACGCGCGCATCCAGACGCTGGCGGACCGCAACACTGCGGCGACGCCGGTGACGCTGAAACCCTATTTCGACGGGGACGAGGGCCTGAAGGAGCTGGGCGGCACCACCTATCTCGCCCGGCTCACCGCCGACCCCCAGGGCCTGCTCGCCACGCGCGAGCTGGCCCAGCAAATCTACGATCTTGCGCTGCTGCGCCAGCTGGTGGGCGTGGGCCGCGGGCTGGTCGAAACCGCGCTCGACACCACCACCGATGTCGAACCGCTGGAGAAGATCGCCCAGGCCGAGGCGGCGCTCTACCAGGTCGCCGAGGGCGAGGCGGGGGGCAGTCAGGCGACCGATTTCCGCGCCGCCAGCCTCGCCGCGCTCAAGATGGCCGAAATGGCGATGGCGTCCTCGGGCGGGTTGTCGGGCAAGACCACGGGGCTTGCCACCATCGACGACAAGACCGCGGGCCTCCACAATTCCGACCTCGTGATCCTCGCCGGACGCCCCGGCATGGGCAAGACCTCGCTCGCCACCAATATCGCCTTCAACTGCGCCGAGGCGCATCTCAACCATCTGCGCGAGGGCGGGCCCTTCAACTACGGCGGGCCGGTCGCCTTCTTCAGCCTGGAAATGAGCGCCGACCAGCTCGCCACCCGCATCCTCGCCGAGCAGGCAGAGATTTCTTCCGAAAGCCTGCGCTCGGGCAAGATCACGCGCGAGGAGTTCCAGAAGCTCTCCTTCGCCAGCCAGCGCCTCGCCGAACTGCCGCTCTACATCGACGACACCCCCGCGCTCACCATCGCCGCGCTGCGCAGCCGCGCGCGGCGGCTGAAGCGGCGGCACAATATCGGGCTGGTGGTGGTCGATTACCTCCAGCTGCTGCAGGGCTCGGGCCGGGCGAACGACAATCGCGTCAACGAGATTTCGGAGATCAGCCGCGGCCTCAAGACCCTCGCCAAGGAGCTGGAGGTGCCGGTGATCGCGCTCTCGCAGCTCTCCCGCGCGGTCGAACAGCGCGAGGACAAGCGCCCGCAGCTTTCCGACCTGCGCGAATCGGGCTCGATCGAGCAGGACGCGGACATGGTCTGGTTCATCTACCGCGCGGATTACTACCACGAGGCGTCGCGCCCCGATTTTCCGACGCCCGAAAGCTCGGTCGAGGTGCAGGAGAAATACCGGGCATGGGAGGAGAAATTCCTCGAGCTGAAGAACAAGGCGACGCTGATCGTCGCCAAGCAGCGCCACGGCTCCACCGGCCCGGTGCCGCTGCTGTTCCACGCCGAGATCACCAAGTTCTCCAGCCCCAGCAAGCGCGACTACAGCGACTGGGGCTACGAGTAGGATCGACCCGATACCTTCGCACCCGTTGACGGGGGGCGGTATGATAGCCTCCCCTCAGCCTTCACAGCCCCAGGTTAAGCTTCCGGCTGACGGTATAATCCACCACCGAGACCAGCACCCAGCTCAGCCACCAGCGCAGCCGGTTGAACCAGGTCGCGCGGGCGGCGTGGAGCTCGGGCGTGATGCGGGTCGCCGCGGCGGCATAATGCGCCGCGACCGCGCGCATCTTGTCGGCGAGCGCGGCATCGTCGATCTCCAGCATCAGCTCGAGATTGATGTAGATGCTGCGCACGTCGAAATTGGCGCTGCCGATATAGACCGCGTCGTCGAGCACGATCAGCTTGGTATGAAGCCGCGCGGCCGTGAACTCGCGGATCTCCGCGCCCTCGCGCAGCAGCCGGCGGTAGAGCGATCGGCTCGCGCCCACCGTGGTCGCATTATCGGTGAAGGCCGGCAGCACCAGCCGGGTCCGGCCCTTGCGGGCGATGCACCCGATCGCCCGGAGCAGTTTCCAGGGCGGCGAGAAATAGGCCATGACGATGTCGAGCCGCTCGCCATCGTCCATGTCGGCATGGAGCTGGCGGGCCCAGGTGGACAGGCCGCGCGTCGGCCCGCCGACCAGCCAGCGCAGGCCGCCGCTCGACCATTCCCAGCGCCGCACCGCCTTCTGGATGGCGCGGAACTGCGGCCGCGCCCCCTCGGTCCATCTGCACAACCCCTCGAACCACTGCGCCAGCCCCGCCGCCGCGGGCCCTTCGATGAAGACGGCAAGATCGGTCCAGGCGGCGGGTCCGGGCTCGTCGAAATAGCCGTCCTCGATGTTGAAACCGCCCACCATCGCGCGCGCATCGTCGGCGATGATCAGCTTCTGGTGGTTGCGGACGAGATAGCGCTGGCCCCAGCGCGGGTTGAAGCAGCGGCAGTCGCCTCCCGCCGCGCGGAGGGGCGCGAGAAAGCGGTCGCTGGCAGCCGATCCGAAGCGGTCGAAGATCAGCGTCACCGCCACGCCGCGCGCCGCCGCAGCGGCCAGCCTGTCGCGCACCAGATGGCCGATGGCGTCCTCGGCGAAGATATAGAAGGCAAGTTTCAGCGACACGCGCGCCTCGTCGATCAGCGACAGCAGGGCAGCACGCCGGTCGCGGCCCGCGGGATAGAAGGTCAGCAGGTGTCCGATGGCGCGGTGCGAGAACGGGCCGGGATCGCGATAGGCCCCGGGTTCCTCGCACGGCTTGCTCGCCATCGGTCGTCCATCTCCCATCCTCGCGCCGCCCATGCCTAGGGCGAGCGGCCGCCCGGCGCAAATCCTTGACTCCGGGCCCGCCCCGACCTATCTGCGCGCCCTTCCCGACAACCCGTCATCCGCGGAGTGAACAATGGCGCGCGTCACCGTCGAAGATTGCGTCGACAAGGTCCCCAACCGTTTCGATCTGGTGCTGCTGGCTGCCCAGCGCGCGCGCGAGATTTCGGGCGGTGCGGAGCTGACCATCGATCGCGACCGCGACAAGAACCCGGTCGTCGCCCTGCGCGAGATCGCGGAAGAGACCGTGCGCCCGACCGAGCTGGCCGAATCCGCCGTGCTCAACCTCCAGAAGATCCTCCCCGACGACGAGGACGAGGCGGACGAGGTCGGGTCGCTCAGCCAGTCGGCCGAAGCGCTCCGCATCACTGCCGCGGCCCCGCCGCGCTCCACCTCGGTCGGCGGCGACTACGACGGCTGACCCCGTCCCGTTCCGGGACAATGCAAAGGGGCCGTCCTTCGGGGCGGCCTTTTTTGTGTGACCGCCGCCCCCCGCGCTGTAGGCAGGGGGCATGGCGGTGATCGCGGTCTACAGCGTCAAAGGCGGAGTGGGTAAGACCACGCTGGCGGCGAATCTCGCCTGGTATGCGGCGCAGGGCGGGCGCCGCACGCTGCTGTGGGATATCGACGCGGCGGGCGGCGGCGCCTTCCTGCTCGGGGTCGATCACACGCCCAAGAAGAAGCGCAGCGCCGAAAGCGTCTTCGCGCGCGAGACCGATCCGCTGAAGGCGATCGTGCCGACGCCCTTTCCCGGCCTCGATCTGCTGCCCGCCGATGGCACCATCTGGGCACTCGATGCGCAGCTCGCCGCGCTCGGCAAGAAGAACCGGCTGGCGAAACTCGCGGGCGAAATGCAGGATCATTACCAGCTGATCTTCCTCGACTGCCCGCCGGTGCTGAACCAGGTCAGCACCCAGGCGATGCGCGCGGCGGACGTGGTGATCGTGCCTCTGCCGCCCTCGCCCCTGTCGGCGCGCGCCTTCGCGCTAGTGGCCGAGGAGGTGAGGGGCAGCGGCAAGCATCATCCGCCGATGCTGCCGGTTCTCTCGATGGTTGATCGCCGGCGCACGCTGCATCGCGACGTGATTGCCGCCAATCCGACCTGGCCCGTGATCCCCTTCGCGAGCACGCTGGAGCAATGCGCGGTGCTGCGGGCTCCGATCGGCAGCTTCGCCCCGACCAGCGCCCCCGCGCAGGCGATCGCCCGGCTGTGGCGCGCGATCGACGCCAAGCTGGCGCAGCGCAAGGGAAGCAAAAGCCCGGCCTGACGATTGCACGCCCGCGCCCGCGCTCTACCGCGCCGACGACGGATACAGGGGACGGGAATGAGCGACCTCGGCGAAGCGATCGGCAACCGCGGCCGAGGGCACCATGTTCGCCGCGGCGGTCTCGCGCAGGGCGGCGCGACGGGGCGAGCAGCCCGGCCACTTCCACGAAAGCAATTGGCTCAACTGCGGCACCCAGCTGACCGGCGCGCATTGCCACGCCTGCGAGCAGGCGGCGCATCTTCACCGCACGCTGGGCGCGCTCGGCCACGATCTCGCCCCCGGGGTGCTCGCTTTCATATCGTTGCTGTTCGTCGTGGTCTCGCTGTCGGGAAATTGGAACGCGCCCGATGCGACCATCGTGCCGATGGCGACGCTGCGACAGCGTGGATCTGCGGCGCTCAGCCGCGGGTGCCTGCCCAAGCCATGGCGATGAGCTGCTGAGAACTCATGCCTTTTGTCTTCGTGCCGTCGGGCACGCCATCGACCGGCTTCCGCTGAACTGGCCGCGGCCAGATTAGCCTGCGCGGGCGCGGGTGCGGGCGTCCTTCCTCTGCGCGATCATCGGCTTCAGGCGCTTGTCGAACAGCGCGGCCATGCCCTTCGCCAGCACCTGGGCATCGGCGCAGAATGGCTGCGCGTTCGCGTCGGAGCGCGCGGCGTTTGCGGAAGCAGCAAGCGAACAGGCCGCGGCGGTACCGGCAAGCGGGCACAAGATCATGGATTCCCTCCCCGATCAGGCGGAGCCGGGTCTGGCGGGGCGAACCTTGACGCAGCTTTGGCGGGGAGCGCGATGCGGGCCCTCAGGCCCCCGCCGCCGCGCCTTCCCCGCCGAAGCGCTTGCCCGCCTTGGGGATCGCCGAGCCGCGCACCGGAGCGACGACCCTGGCGCCGGCCTTGTCGGCTTCGCGGTCGATCTTGCCGGTCTCGATCAGCGCGGTGATCTCGTCACCCGTCAGCGTCTCGTATTCCAGAAGCGCCTGGGCGAGCAGGTGGAGCTTGTCTTCCTGCGCGGTCAGCACTTCGCGCGCCCGGGCGAGCCCGCCCTCGACGAGGCTCTTGATCTCGGAATCGATAAGCTTGTTGGTTTCCTCGCCACCCATCGTCCGCATGGTCTGGCCCATGCCGAGGTAGCCTTCCTGGCTCGCCTCGTACTGGAGCGGGCCGAGCTTTTCCGACATGCCCCACTTGGTGACCATGTTGCGCGCGAGGTCGGTCGCATACTGGATGTCGCCCGAGGCGCCGCTGGAGACCTTGTCGTGGCCGAAGATGATCTCTTCCGCCACGCGCCCACCCATGCTGACCGCGAGGTTCGCGTGCATCTTGTCGCGGTGGTAGGAGTAATTGTCGCGCTCCGGCAGGCGCATCACCATGCCCAGCGCCATGCCGCGCGGAATGATGGTCGCCTTGTGGATCGGGTCCGAGGCAGGTTCGTTGATCGAAACGAGCGCGTGGCCGGCCTCGTGATAGGCGGTCATCTTCTTCTCGTCGTCGGTCATCACCATGCTACGCCGTTCGGCGCCCATCATGACCTTGTCCTTGGCGTCCTCGAACTCGCTCATGGCGACGAGGCGCTTCTTGCGCCGGGCGGCGAGCAGCGCCGCCTCGTTGCAGAGGTTGGCGAGGTCGGCGCCGGAGAAGCCCGGCGTGCCGCGCGCGATCGTGCGGGCGTTGACGTCGGGCGCCAGCGGAAGTTTCTTCATGTGCACGCCGAGGATCTTCTCGCGCCCGTCGATGTCGGGCACGGGCACCACGACCTGCCGGTCGAAGCGGCCCGGTCGCAGCAGCGCCGGGTCGAGCACGTCGGGCCGGTTGGTGGCGGCGATGATGATGATGCCCTCGTTCGCCTCGAACCCGTCCATCTCGACGAGAAGCTGGTTCAGCGTCTGCTCGCGCTCGTCGTTCGAATTGCCGAGGCCGTGGCCGCGATGGCGACCGACCGCGTCGATCTCGTCGATGAAAACGATGCAGGGCGCGTTCTTCTTGGCCTGTTCGAACATGTCGCGCACGCGGCTGGCGCCGACGCCCACGAACATCTCGACGAAGTCCGAGCCCGAGATGGTGAAGAAGGGCACGCCCGCCTCGCCCGCGATGGCGCGCGCGAGCAGGGTCTTGCCGGTGCCGGGACTGCCGACCAGCAGCGCGCCCTTGGGAATCTGGCCGCCGAGCTTGGCGAAGCGTTGCGGGTCCTTGAGGAACTCGACGATCTCCTCCAATTCCTCGCGCGCCTCGTCGATGCCGGCGACGTCGGCGAAGGTGACCTTGCCCTGCTTTTCGGTCAGCAGCTTGGCCTTGGACTTGCCGAAGCCCATCGCCCCGCCCGCGCCGCCGCCCTTCTGGACCTGGCGCAGCGCGAAGAAGGCGATGCCGAGGATCAGGATGAACGGCAGCGACTGGATGAGGACATAGGTCAGCAGGCTGGTTTCCTGCTTTTCCGCACCCGAATAGGATACGCCGCCCTTGTCGAGCAGCTCGGTCAGCTTGGGATCGTCGCCGATCGGGACGGTCGAGAACTGCTTGCCGTCGGTCTGCGTGCCCACGATGCGGTCCTGCGAGATCTTCACCTCGCGCACCGCGCCATTGGCCACCCGCTGGCGAAAGTCCGAATAGGCGATCGCTTCGCCTGGCGCCTTGGCGCTGTTGCCGAAGACCGACACGACGAACAGCAGGGCGACGAAGATGCCGCCCCAGATCATCAGGCTCTTGACCCACGGGCTCATGCCCCCGCCCTCGGGATCGCCGCTCTGGTTCTGATCGCTCATGCCGTTCCCAGTCCTTTCGCGCGGCTAATGTAAGCGCGCACGGGTGAATGACAAGTTGACCCGGCTAACGAAAATGGTCGCGCTTTGTCGCGTTTTGTCAGCCGGTGGCGGAGCCTTTGAGCAGCGCCGCGCGCTCGCAGGTGCAGACCACCTCGTCGCGCTGGTTCAGGCATTGGTGCAGGAAGGTGACGATGCCCGACCCGGGGCGGCTCTTGCTGTCCCTCAGCGCGATCACCTCGCTGGTGGCGCGGAGCGTGTCGCCGAGGAACACCGGTTTGGGCATGGTCAGTCTGTCATATCCGAGGTTCGCCACCAGCGTGCCGAGCGTGGTGTCGCCCACGCTCAGCCCCACCATCAGCGCGAAGGTGAAGGTGCCGTTGACGAGGATCTGCCCGAACTCGCTCGCCTTCGCAGCCTCGGCATCGATGTGGAGCGGCTGCGGGTTGTGGGTCATCGTCGAGAACAGGAGGTTGTCCGTCTCGGTAACGGTGCGCCGGATCTCGTGCTCGATCCGGTCGCCCACCTGCCACTGATCGTAGAAGCGGCCCGCCATCAGGCCGGAACCTTGCCCGCGCCTGCCCCCATCACGGCCTTCACCTCGAGGAACTCATCGAAGCCGAACCGGCCCCATTCGCGGCCATTGCCCGATTTCTTGTAGCCGCCGAAGGCCGCCATCATGTCGTAACCGCCGTTTATCGCGACGCGCCCTGCGCGGATCCGGCGGGCGAGCTTTTTCGCCTGCTCGACGTCCTCGCCCATGATGTGGCTGGCGAGGCCGTATTCGGTGTCGTTGGCGATGGCGACCGCCTCGTCGTAGTCCCGGTAGCCGAGGATGGTGAGGACCGGCCCGAAGATTTCCTCGCGGGCGATGGTCATGTCGTTGGTGACGTCGGCGAAGACGGTGGGCTTGACATAGTGGCCCCTCTCCAGCCCCTCGGGCTTGCCGGGCCCGCCCGCGACCAGCGTCGCGCCTTCCGCGATGCCCTTTTCGATCAGCGCCTGGATCTTGTCCCACTGCGCCTTGCTGACGACCGGGCCGATGGTAGCATTGCCCCTGGGATCGCCGGGGATGACGCTGTCGGCGGCTTCCTTGGCGGCGGCTTTCGCCTCCTCCATGCGGGCATGGGGAACGAACATGCGGCTGGGGGCGGTGCAGGTCTGGCCCGAATTGCCCATCATGGCGGTGGTGCCGCGCGCGACCGACTTGGCGAAGCTGCCATCGTCGAGGATGATATTGGGGCTCTTGCCGCCCAGCTCCTGCGCCACGCGCTTGACCGTGGGCGCGGCATTGGCGGCGATGGCGATGCCGGCGCGGGTCGATCCGGTGAAGCTCACCATATCGATGTCCTCGTGCCCACTGATCGCACTGCCGACGCCCGGCCCGTCCCCGTTGACGAGGTTGAAGACGCCCGCGGGCACCCCCGCCTCGTGCATGATCTCGGCGAAGATCGCGGCGTTGAAGGGCGCGATCTCGCTCGGCTTGAGGATCATGGTGCAGCCCACCGCCAGCGCGGGGAAGACCTTGCAGGCGATCTGGTTCAAGGGCCAGTTCCACGGCGTGATCATGCCGACGACGCCGATGGGCTCGTAGAGGTGCAGCGTGTCGCCATCCTGCCGCTCGAACCGGAAGTCTTCCAGGATCTTGATCGCGGTCTGGAGGTGGCCGGCAAGAAGGTTCACGTGCGGGCCATTCGCAAGGCTCATCGGCGCGCCCATCTCGTCCGAAACGGTGCGGGCGAGTTCCTCGCGCCGCTTCTCGATTTCGCCGGCGATGGCGCGCATCAGCTCGAGCCGCTCCTCGCGGCTGGAGAACTGCCACGAGAGATCGG
>JAJYQP010000037.1 GCA_021794525.1 Pseudomonadota bacterium
CACAACAACAACAACATCTCCACCGGCGCCCCGCTCAACGCGCGGCTGACGGCGCGGGTGAAGTTCTGAGCTTGGGGACCGCCGTCACCACCACAAAGGCACCGTCGGCCCGGACTTGATCCGGGCCGGTGCTTCTTCGGAGCGCAAGGCAAGATTTGAAGCACTGCGCCGGATCATGTACGGTGGGACGAACTGTGACTTTCCGGATCAGAAACTGACATGTTTCAAGAACAGATGCTGATCTTATTTTCGAGGTAACGGCATCGCCTGACCTGCAAAGTCCGAAGGAATTTCTTGAACACCATAAATAGAGGTGCCATCCAAGTTAATATTGATAAAAGCTAATTTGTTTTTGAAGAAGTTGGCGCGAGGGCGTCCCACGATTGCCAAAAATGAGGGAGGTCCAAGAATTGGATCACCTGTTGCTATCTGACTCATGGGGGGAGCCAAGTGAGCAAACCATCTTAGGCGCGCAAATATCAAGCTTCCACTATTGCCATTGACTTGCCTGATCTCAATGGAATGAAGCACGCCCTCCTGTGGTGGAAAGCTCCCGCCGCCGCCAAGAACGTAATCGAAAACGCCTTCGGTTGTGGCGGCGAGTGTTAGCATTGGCTCAAAGCTGTCCGGTGGTAGGAGACCGCAAGCTGCAGCATGCGCTACCTTTGCGACAAAGTTCATAAGGACGGTCGGTCGAAACTCGATTAAGTTTATTGACGTCGCTTGATGGGTAACGCGCGCCCTTTCTGCAACCAAACGAAAATCGTCGTCAAAGCCGAGGCTCCACAAGCCAACCTGTCGATATTGGCCCTCCGGTGGACGGTTTGCTACAATACCGGGTTTGTCAAAAACGGGGTAGGAAAGAAGAGCCGGAAACTCTTCGGGGTCCGCCATAACCGTCTTCCATTCGTCGCCCTTTTGCACTTTCTGAGGAAACGAGAGTCTTTTCTTGGGTCGACGAGTTTGAATGTTCAGGCGAACTCTCGCCATACCCGCAATCGGTCTGCAGACGTGGTGCTCGATCGCGGAGGTTTTTTTCTGGCATTCAAAACAGGAAGCGTGCCCTAACACAAGGTTAGCTCCCAAAGCGAAAGGAACGATGTGTTCCTCAGTCAATTCGCCGTCCGTAGTCCCACAGTATATGCAGCAACCTATTTCGCGAAGGCACTCCTTCACCGATGTTTCCTCGTCAGATTGAAAAACTCTATCTTTGCTGCATCACCCAAAAACCAGAACGGGCATGTCGGACTGATAGTCGGAGATTTTCCCCTACTTGCGTCGCCAGTCGCATCACCCCACCCAGTCCGCAACCTCCGCCGCGACGCGGTTCGCCGCCTCGTTGAGCGTCGCGCCGACGGGCGCCGCTTTCGCCTCCACGCCCGGGATCCGCGCCTCGAAGCGCTTGGTCACCACGCTGCTGCCGGCGCCGAGCTTGGCGGCGTCGAGCACCAGCACGATTTCGCCGGTGCGCGCGTCGTAGCCGAATTCGCGCAGCGTGCCGGAAATGCGGGTTTCCGCCTGCGCGCCCGGATCGTCGCCGTCGACGACCAGCCGGTTGCCCCTGGCGCGGATGGTCTCGGCGATCAGGCGGCTCAAAAGCCGCGCGGGCTTCTCGTTCCAGACCGCGTCCTTGACATAGGCGATCTCGCTGTCGGTGACCTGCACCGGCACGCGGGTGACGTCGAGCTTCTGCGGCGCTTCGAACTCGCTCAGCGCGATCGCGGTCGCGGCATTGCCGCTGGCGACCGTACCCGCGGGCGCCGTCACCGCCGGGGTCAGCGTGATCAGGCTCTTGGGCGGCTTGCCGCCGAAGCTGACGCAGCCGGCCAGCGCCAGCACCCCCGCGGCCGCCGCGATCGAGCGAATTGAGCCTCGCATAGACGTCCTCATGGCTTGTAATCCGGCAGCTTGGGCCCGCCGATCAGCGCGCCCGCGCCCTGGTTGTCGATCTTCTCGGTCACGGCTCGCAGCGCCTTGCTGGTGGCGCGCAGGTCCTTGAGCGTGGCTTCCGCCGCGGGCAGCGTGCTCTCGGTCAGCTGCTTGGTCGCGGGCCGCGCTTCCTCTAGCGTGACGCGCAGCGCATCGGCGGCCCCGCTCGCATTCTTGAGCGTGGCGCGAAGCTGCTCGGCGAGCTGGGCGCCTTCCTGGTTGAGCAGCCTGTCGGTGGAGGCGGTGACCTTCTCGAACTGGTCAAGCGTCTCGCTCGCCTCGCGCAGCGTGACCTGCAGCTCGGCCATCGTGCGCTGCACCTGCGGGCTGGCATTGGCGAGCTCCGCCGTCATGCGGTTGGTGTTGGCGAGGATGCCGGAAAGCTGTTCCTGGTTGCGGTCGGAGAGAAGCTGCGTCAGCCGCTCGGTCAGCGTCGCCAGCCGCTCCAGAAGCAGCGGCGCGTTGGCGAGAATCTCGCCGAAGCCGCCGGGCTTGGGCGGGATAATCGGCACGCCTTCGGTGCAGGCGGTGGTGTCGCAGGTGATCGGCGGGCGGCCGCGGCGCGCGCCGTCGAGCAGGATCGTCGATACACCCGTGAAGCTCGACTGGATGGTCGCGGTGGTGCCGACGAGGATCGGCACCTCGTCCTCCACCTTGATGCGGACGCGGACGAATTCGGGATCCTTGTCCCACAGCACGATCTGCGCGACCTGGCCGACGGGCACGCCGGCGAAGTTCACCTCGGACCCCTTGGCAAGGCCGGCGACCGACTGCTTGAAGAAGATGTCGTATTCCTTCTGGTCGCCCTGCCCCAGCCGCGCGATCCAGACGATGAACGCCGCCAGCATGGCCAGCAGCACCAGCGTGACTGCCCCCACCCAGACGTGATTTGCCCGCGTTTCCATTCGGCCCCGCCTATGCCTTCCCGGTCGCCGGTTTGTCCAACGCTTTGACCGCGTTGGCCGCAATCGGCATGTCCATGTGCTTCTTGAGCTCGTCGAGCGCCTGCGCGGTCAGCGCCGCGCGGCCGCGCGGGCCGTTGAAATATTCCTGGATCCAGGGGTGGTCGAGCTCCATCAGCCGGGGCACCGTGTCCACCGCGATCACCCGGTGATCGGCCAGCACGGCGACCCGGTCGCAGATTTCGTGCAGCGTATCGAGGTCATGGGTGATGAGGAACACCGTCAGCCCCAGCGTCTGCTTCAGCTCCCGCGTGAGGTGGTCGAAGGCCGCCGCGCCGATCGGATCGAGCCCCGCGGTCGGCTCGTCGAGGAACAGCAGCTCCGGGTCGAGCGCGAGCGCGCGGGCGAGGCCGGCGCGCTTCTTCATGCCGCCCGACAGCTCGCTCGGATATTTGTTCACCGCATCTTCCGGCAAGCCCGAGAGCCGCACCTTGTAGCGGGCGATGTCGTGCATCAGATCCTCGGACAGTTCGGGGTAGAACTTCCTGAGCGGGACCTCGACGTTTTCGCCCACCGTCAGGGTGGAGAACAGCGCGCCGCCCTGGAACAGCACGCCCCAGCGGTTGCGCACGCCGACCACGTCGTCGGGGTCGCCGGTGGTGATCGAGCGGCCGAAGACGTCGATCTGCCCCGCGTCCGGGATCTGCAAGCCGATGATCGAGCGCATCAGCACCGACTTGCCGGTGCCCGACCCGCCGACCACGCCGAGAATCTCGCCGCGGCGGACCTGGAGGTCGAGGTTCTCGTGGATCACCTGCTCGCCGAAGCTGTTGCGCAGGCCCCTGACCTCGATCGGGAATTCGCCGCGATAGCGTTCGTGGCGGCCGAGGACGGGCGCATTGCCCGCGATATCCTCGTCGGGCAGGTCCTCCACCTCGGGCAGGGAATCGTTCTCGGCCATCAGCCCCAGCCCACATTGGTGAAGAACACGGCGAAAAAGGCGTCGAGCACGATCACCGCGAAGATCGCGGAGACCACGGCGAAGGTGGTGCGAAGGCCAACCTCCTCCGAATTCCCCTTCACCTGCATCCCGTGATAGCAGCCCGCCAGCGCGACGATCAGCCCGAACACCGGCGCCTTGATCAGCCCGACCCACAGGTCGTGCACCGGCACGACTTCATGGATGCGGGCGAGGAAGGTCGTGAACGGGATTCCCAGCATCCAGTCGCCCACCACCGCGCCGCCGATGATCGCGATCACCGAGGAATAAAACCCCAGCAGGATCATCATGAAGACGCAGGCCATGATGCGCGGGATCACCAGCGCCTCCATCGGCGAGATGCCGATAGTGCGCATCGCATCGATTTCCTCGGTCAGCTTCATGGTGCCGATCTGCGCGGCAAAGGCGCTGCCCGAGCGGCCCGCGACCATGATGGCGGTCATCAGCACCCCCAGCTCGCGCAAGGTGATGCGGCCGACGAGGTTCACGGTCAGAGTTTCCGCCCCGAACTGCTGGAGCTGGACCGCGCCCTGCTGCGCGATGACGATACCGATGAGGAAGCTCATCAGCCCGATGATCGGGAGGGCCGACACACCGACCAGCTCGAGCTGGCGGATGAAGGCCTTGCCCGCGAACCGGTGCGGGTGGCGGATCACGCTGGCGATGGCGAGGATCAGCGCGCCGAGGAAACCGACGATGCCGTAGACGCCGGCGCGGGCGTCGAAGATCATTGCTCCCATGCGTTCGGGCACGCGGGTGAAGACATCGGGTCGCGGGGCGCTGACGTCGGCATCGAAGCCGAGTCCGCCGACCGCGCCCATCAGCCGCTGCGCCCGTTCGCTGGCGCCGGTGATCTCGGCGCCGCGCCGCTCGGCCGCGCGGGCGGCAAGCCAGGCCCCGAAGATCGGAA
>JAJYQP010000074.1 GCA_021794525.1 Pseudomonadota bacterium
CTTCCTTGTGGAGCTGGTCGATGGTATCCGCCAGCGCGCGCCGGTCGATGATCGCGCGCTGGTTGGGGACCCGGCCGGTGTTCACGCTGGCTGGTAATCCCGCGCGTAACCCGCCTTTACGGCGCGCTTGTCGACCTTCTGGGTGCCGAGCCGGGGCAGTTGCTCGCTCGCCTGCCAGAGCTGCGAGGGAACCTTGAACGCAGCGATGTGGTCACGCAGGTAGGCCTGCAGTTCTTCGGGCGAAAGACTGGCGCCCGGCTGGAGAAAATAGACCGCCGCCGGGATTTCGCCCAGCCGCTCGTCCGGCAGACCGAAGACCGAGCATTCGGCGACATCGGGATGGGTGTAGATCGCCTCTTCCACCTCGATGCAGGCGATATTCTCGCCGCCGCGGATGATGATGTCCTTCTTGCGATCGACGATGAACAGATATCCGTCCTCGTCGAGATAGCCGAGATCGCCGGTGCGGAAATAGCCGTCGTCGGTGAAGGCGGCGCGGGTTGCTTCCTCGTTCTTCCAGTAGCCGAGGAAGTTCGCGACCGAGCGGATCGACACCTCGCCAACCGCATGCGGCCCGAGTGCGCGGCCATCGTCGTCGAGGATCGCGAGGTCGACCAGGGGGAGCGAGGCGAGCCCCGTGGAACCGGGCTTGGCGAGATAGTTCTCGTTGAGATTGCCCGCGCCGACCGCATTGGTTTCCGTGAGCCCGTAGCCGAGGAGCGGAAAGCCTGCCGGAAACGCCTCGCGGATCTTGGTCACGTGCTCGACCGGGCGCGGCGCGCCGCCGGCGGCGAAGCTCTTGCACTGGCTGACGTCGTATTTGGCGCGGTCAGGATGGTTCGCCATCTCGTAGCTCATCAGCGGCACCCCGACGAAATAGGTGACCTTCTCCGCATCGAGCAGACGCAGTGCCTCAGTCGCGTCCCACTTGGGCATCAGCACCAGCTTGCGCCCGATTGCGATCGACTGGAGGAAAACCGGCACCTCGCCGGTAACATGGAACAACGGCACCGTCACCAGCGCGCTCGGCTGGACCGTCGGCGCCTCGCCCCGCTCGGTGAGAAGCTGCAGCACCATCGCGGTCTGGCAGATGTAGTTCATCACGCCCGAGACCACCCCGAGGTGATCCGAATAGGCGCCCTTGGGATGGCCGGTGGAGCCAGAGGTATAGAGGATCGTCGCGAGATCCTGCGGTCCGAGTTCGCCCAGCATCCGCGTCGCCGTGTCGCCCTCGCCCCACAGCTCCGCAAGCCCTTCGGACGGGACGCCATGCTCGAAGACGACCACCCGCGCGCCATGCGACTGACCCGCCATGCGCGCAGCGCGCGGCGCGTCGGCGAGGACGAGCGAACATTCGCACAGGTCGATACCGAAGGCGAGTTCCTCGCCGGTCCACCAGCCATTGAGCAGCGTCGCGCAGCCGCCAGCCATGATCGTGCCCATGTAGGCGACGATCCAGTTGGCCGAATTGCGCGCGGCGATGCCGACCCGATCGCCTTTCTTCACGCCGTGCCGCGTCGCCAGCCCATCGGCCACGCGCTGTGCGGCATCGTAGACCTCCCCGAAGGTCAGCCGCAGATCGCCGTCGACCAGAAACGGCGTGTCGCGGTGCTGGGTGCAGAAATGCGCGAAATAATGCGACAGCGTCGGCGGCGCGTTGACGAAGGCGGGCATGATGATCCCGCCGCGGTCCACCTCCTTGGTCGCAAACATCTGGCCAGGGGCGGTAACGGCATCGGTGATGCGGCGGATATCGGTGTCGAGCTGGGTCGGCATGGGCGTGCGGCGGTCCTCTCCAATTGTCCGCGATGGACGTGCGCACGGGGTTTCCCGCTGCGCCTTGCTGTGCCAAAAGCCGCCCGCGACGGGTCGCCGGATGCGGCCTTTCCGCCATCTCTAAGGGGATAGACGCTTGCTGTCACTACTGGCGCCCGCCGCCGAAACCGCTTCGCTGGGCGCGCCCCATCTCGCCTGGTCCAGCCTTGGGCTGAAGCCTGGGATCGAGCTCGGCTTGTTCACCCTGCGCTATTACTCGCTCGCCTATCTGGCGGGGATATTGCTCGCTTACTGGCATCTGTCGAAGATGCTCAAGGCCCCCGGCGCACCGATGGCGCAGCGCCATGCGGACGATTTGTTCTTCTACTGCACGCTTGGCGTGATCCTGGGCGGGCGCATCGGTTTCGTCCTGTTCTACCGTCCCGAGCTGCTGACCGATTTCAGCCATCCCGGCCCGATCAGCTGGGGCGCGGCGCGCCTGTGGGACGGCGGCATGAGCTTCCATGGCGGGGTGCTCGGCGTGCTCGCCGCGATCACCTGGGTGGCGTGGCGCAACAAGCTCGAATGGCTGCGCATCTGCGACTACATCTCGGTCAATGTCGGCTTCGGTATGCTCTTCGGTCGGCTCGCCAATTTCATCAACGGCGAGCTTTGGGGGCGCGAGGCGGACGTGCCCTGGGCGATGACCTTCTGCGACATCGAGCATACCGCCGACACCTGCGTATCCAGCTTCATCGCGCGGCACCCTTCGCAGCTCTACCAGGCGGCGCTGGAGGGGCTGGTCGTCATCCTCGTCATGCTGCCGCTGTTCTGGAAGACGAAGGCGCGCTGGCGGCCCGGTTTCCTTGTGGCCACCTTCACGACGCTGATGGCCACCGCCCGTTTCGTGGTCGAGTTCTTCCGCGAACCTGACTCTTATCTCGCCTATGTAGTCACCGAGACCGGGCTAAGCCGCGGGCAGTGGCTCTCGCTGCCGATGATGGCAGTGGGGCTCGGCCTGATGGCGTGGGCCCTGTCACGCCCGATCGAGCCAAAGAGCCTGCCCACAGCGCCCTCCCACCCGTCGCAGTGAGGGGATGGGCGGGCGATCTCGGCGCGCAGTTCCGCCGCCTGATCGCCACTCACGGTCCCATGCCCGTCGCCCGCTTCATGGGCGAGAGCAACGCGCATTATTACGCGACGCGCGACCCATTGGGCCTTTCGTCGGGGGCGGACGGCGGCGATTTTGTCACCGCGCCGGAGATCAGCCAGATGTTCGGGGAACTCTGCGGGCTGTGGCTGGCGGATGTCTGGATGCGTGCGGGTGGCCCGACCGATCCGATCTATGCCGAGCTCGGACCGGGCCGCGGCACGCTCGCGCGCGATGTGTTGCGGGCGATGGCCGGAGCAGGGCTGCGACCGGAGGTCCATCTGGTCGAAGGCTCGCCCGTACTGCGCGGCCTTCAGGGCGCGGCCGTTCCCGGCGCGCGGTTCCATGAGGACGCCGCCTCGCTGCCCGATGATCGCCCCTTGCTGATCCTCGCCAACGAATTCCTCGACGCCCTGCCAATCCGCCAGCTCGTCCGCACTGACAGAGGCTGGCGCGAGCGCCTGGTAGGGCTGCGCGAAGACAGCTTCGTCTTCGTCGCCGGCGACCAGCCGATGGACGAGGCGATCCCCGACCGCTTTGACGGTGCTTCCGAAGGCACCGTCGTGGAAACCTGCCCCGGCGCTACCGCAGCTATTCGGCACCTGGCGGAGAGATTGTCCCGCCAAGGCGGCGCGATGCTTCTGATCGACTACGGCCATCTCGATCCGCAAAGCGGCTCGACTCTCCAGGCCGTGCGGGCCCATCGCAAGGTCAGTCCTTTCGCCGCCCCCGGCGAGGCGGACCTCACCGCTCATGTGGATTTCGCCACCCTCGCGCAGATCGCCGAGCGTAACGGGTGCCACGTCCAGACCGCGACGCAGGGCGACTGGTTGCGGGAAATGGGCATAGAGCTGCGCGCGGCGGCGCTGGCAAAATCGGCACCGGAGCAGAGCGAGGACCTTGCCCTTGCCTGCAACCGGCTCGTTCATGCCGACGAAATGGGTAAATTGTTCAAGGTTCTGGCAGTCATCGCGCCGGACTGGCCCGCAGGAGCCGGCTTCACGTCATCAGGAGGGTGAACGAATGAAAGCCATCGGAATTGCACTGGCCACGGCCTTTCTCGCGGTGACTTCGGCGAGCGCGGCCAGTCCTGTCACCGGGCACTGGCTGACGGCCGAAAAGGATGCGGTGATCCTGATCGCGCCTTGCGGATCGCAGCTTTGCGGCTCCATCGATCGCTTCCTGGTGCCCCCTCCGCAGGGCCTCGACCAGCGCGACATCAACAACCTCGATCCCGCCAAGCGCAGCCGCAAGCTGCTCGGCATGGCGATCCTCACCGGCTTCACTCACGATGGCGGCGTGTGGCGCGGCACGATCTACGATCCCAAGAGCGGCAAGACCTACCGCTCAGTGCTCGAGCGTGATGGTGGCAAGCTGAAGGTCAAGGGCTGCATCAGCGTCTTTTGCCAGACACAGACCTGGCTGCCGGCGCGATAGGCTACAGCCCGATGCGGTCAGCGAGCTGCCGCGCCGCCGCATCCGGGCTCAGCTTTTCGTCCGCACGGTCGACCGCGTAGTTCGCCGCACGCATTGCGCTGACGTCGATCCGGCCGATCAGCGGGCGGAGCGCGCCCACCAGCGCCACGTCCTTGCGGGCCGACGGGCTGACCAGCATGATCGCGTCGTAGTTCGGGAAGGCCCGGCGCGGGTCGGCGAGGACGACCAACCGATCCGCCTCGATCCGCCCGTCGGAGGTGTAGCCGCTGATGACATCCGCCTCACCCGATTGGAGCGCGTCGTAGAGAAAGGTCGGGGAGAATGTGCGCTGCCCGGCGAACGTCAGGCCATACGAGCCGGCGACGCTCCGCCATTCGGGCCGCTCAAAGAATTCCGGATCGCCGCCGATCACCAGCGACGGAGCGGCGCCTTTGAGATCGTCGATCGACTGGATGCCCAGCGCGCGCGCACTGTCCGCCCGCATCGAGAGGCCATAGGCGTTCTCGAACCCGAGACGGCCAAGCACGAGGGTACCGCTGGTTCGCTGTTCCCACTCCGCGATCTGGTCGAGCATCGGTCCGCGCGCGGGATTGTCGGCACGTTTCATCTGGTTGGTCCAGATCGTGCCGGTGTAGTCCACCAGCACGTCGATCTGGCCGGAAGCGACGGCGCTGTGCGCCACCGCCGAGCCCAGCCCGTCACGGTATTCTGGACGAAACCCGGCCGCCGCCAGCCGCTGCCCGATCAGCCGCGCGAGGATATATTGCTCCGAAAAGCCCTTGGCACCGATGATCACGGTGCGGTCATGATCGACGCCCCCGATGTCGAGACGGCTGACGGCTGCGGCAGCCACGCCCGCTACCACGGCCAGCAGTCCGCCGAGCCACAGCCTCCGTCGCTTCTCGGCAAAGCCGCGCTGGATCGTGCCGAGCAGGGCGTCGGTCGCCAGCGCCAGTGCAGCGGCGGCGAAACAGCCCGCCAGCACCAGCTCCCAGTTCTGCGTCTGCAGGCCCGCGAAGATCGGATCGCCTAGGCTCGGCTGGCCGATGGTGGTGGCAAGCGTCGCCGCGCCGATGGTCCAGACCGCCGCTGTCCGCACGCCTGCCATGATGTAAGGCGCGGACAGCGGCGCCTCGACCAACCGCAGCTTCTGCCAGCCGGTCATTCCCATCGCGTCCGCCGCCTCGATCACGCCGGGATCGAGATGTGCCTGCGCGGTCACCGCATTGCGCAGGATCGGCAGCAAGGCGTAAAGCGCGAGCGCAAGCAGCGCGGGCAGGAAGCCGAGCGTCGGCAGCCCCTCCCCGAACACCGCGCGCAAGCTGAGGAGGATGGGGAAGAACAGCGCCAGCAGGGCGAGCGCCGGGACCGTCTGCACGAGGCTTGCAAATCCGAGCGACCAGCGCGCCACCGTCCCCGACCGGCTCGCCCAGCCCGCCACGGGAAGCGCGACCAGAATTCCGAGCGCGATCGCCGCGGCGGCGAGGAGCACGTGGTCGGCCAGCTTGCCGCCGAGGCCGAAGAGCACAGCTGTGAAGCCCCTCACCGCGCGAGCCCGGCCAGCCGCCGCGCCTGCTCGCGCGGCACTGCGACGAGCACCTGCGCCGACGCGCCGCCCGCCCCCGCCAGCAGCGCCTCAGGCGTTTCGTCGGCGACGATCCGCCCGGCTTCCATCACCAGCACCCGGCTCGCGAGCAGCAGTGCTTCCGCCATGTCGTGCGTTACCATGATTGTGGTCATGCCAAGATCATCGTGCAGCGCGCGCACTCTGCGCCCGAGCGCGTCTCGCGTCACCGGGTCGAGCGCGCCGAAGGGCTCGTCCATCAGCAGCAGGCGCGGCTCGGTTGCCAGCGCGCGGGCAACGCCGACGCGCTGGCGCTGCCCGCCGGACAGGGCGCCGGGCAGCCGCTGCGCCATCACGGGATCGAGATCGACCCGCGCGAGCATGGCAGCCACCGTGTCGCGCGCTAGCGGAGCCCCGGCGAGGCGCGGTCCGATACCGAGATTGTCTCCCACCGTCAGATGCGGAAACAGGCCGATTTCCTGGAACACATAGCCGATACGGCGCCGCAGTTGCGGCAAGGGCAGGCCGGCGACCTCCTCCCCCTCGATCCGGACCACGCCCTCGTCCGGCTCGACCAGTCGGTTGACGGTCTTGAGCAGCGTCGATTTGCCCGATCCCGAAGCGCCGACCAGAGCGACGAACTCGCCCTGCGCGACGGCCAGCGACACGCCATCGACCGCGGCAATCGCCCCGTAGCATCTGGTTACACGATCGAATTCGAGCATCGCGGCTGCGGGTAGCCGACGCGCCCGCCAAAGCAAACAGCGCGCATGGTTTGTCAGGACACACGCATCCCGCTATCGGCCCGCCAACGCTACGGCTTTGGAGAGAGAGACTTGACCCGCGCGACCCCCGATTTCGATTTCCAGCTCGGCGAAAGCGCCGAAATGATCCGGGAAGCCGCGGCCCGTTTCGCCGACGAGCAGGTCGCGCCGCTCGCCGAACGCGCCGACCGCGAGGACTGGTTCCCTCGAGAATTGTGGCCGGCGATGGGCGAACTGGGCCTCCACGGCATAACGGTGGACGAGGCCGACGGCGGGCTTGGCCTCGGCTATCTCGAGCACGTTATCGCGGTCGAGGAAATCAGCCGCGCGAGCGCCTCGGTCGGCCTGAGCTACGGCGCGCATTCCAATCTCTGCGTCAACCAGATCCGGCGCTGGGGGAGCGAGGTACAGAAGGCGAAGTATCTGCCCAAGCTGATCTCGGGCGAACACGTCGGCAGTCTCGCGATGTCGGAAGCGAGCGCCGGGTCGGACGTCGTCTCCATGAAGCTCAAGGCCGAGGCGACCGGCCAGGGCGGTTACGTGCTCAACGGCACCAAGTTCTGGATCACCAACGCAACTTATGCCGACACGCTCGTGGTCTATGCCAAGACCGACGGCAACGCCGGATCGCGCGGGATCACCGCCTTCCTGATCGAGAAGGATGATGCCGGGTTCTCGATCGGCCAGAAGATCGACAAGATGGGGATGCGCGGCAGCCCCACCGCCGAGCTGGTGTTCGACGATTGCCACATTCCCGAAGACCGCATCATGGGGCCGCTGAATGGCGGCGTCGGCGTGCTGATGAGCGGGCTCGACTACGAGCGCGTGGTGCTCGCCGGCTTGCAACTCGGGATCATGCAGGCCTGCCTCGACACGGTGATCCCCTACCTTCGCGAGAGGAAGCAATTCGGCAAGCCCATCGGCGCGTTCCAGCTGATGCAGGCCAAGATCGCCGATATGTACGTCGCCCTCCAATCGGCGCGCGCCTACACCTACGCCGTCGCCAAGAGTTGTGACGCCGGCCAGACCACCCGGTTCGACGCGGCAGGTGCGATCCTGCTGGCGAGCGAGAGCGCTTTCCGCGTCGCGGGCGAGGCGGTCCAGGCGTTGGGCGGCGCGGGCTATACCAAGGACTGGCCGGTCGAACGCTACCTCCGCGACGCCAAGCTGCTCGACATCGGGGCCGGAACGAACGAGATCCGGCGGATGCTGATCGGGCGCGAGCTGATCGGGGCGGCGGGCTAGCTGCGGCGCACGAGAGCCCTCGCCAGCCTGCGGTCGGCAAGCGAATAGTAGAGCCAGATCTGCTGGTCCACGGTGACAACGGAAGCTGCAAAGGCGATGTCGGTGGCGGTACGGTCGTCTTCCGGCGGTGGGGTGATCAGCGGCATGATGCCGCGGTCGATCACTCGGGTGCAATCGGCATCGAAGGCGATCCAGCCGATCCGCCAGCGCGCGTCGGCGGTGGCCCCGTTGTAGAACATTATCGGGGTGGCCGGATCGTCTATCAGCAAAGGCCCAGGCGAGAGGTGCCAATTGTCCCAGCTGTCCTTGCGCGGCATGAAAGGAGTTGGTTGCTCCTTCCACGGGCCGGCTACCGTGGGCCCGGTGGCCAGACCGATCCGTGAGGCGTCGTCAGCCGCATATTCGTAGAACAGCCGCCACTTGCCCCGATCGAGTTGCTGGACGGTCGCTTCCTTCGTGTTGCCTTCCGACTTGGACGAGGCGAGCGCCACGCCAGCCTTCCTCAGCCGGTCGATCGAAGGCCCTTGCGCATAGAACATCTGTCCATGTGCGTGATCGTCGAGCACTCCCGTGTAATAAACCGCGTAGCCGCCATCGACGCGGACCACGGTCGGGTCCTCTATCCCGCCGATATCCTCTTTCCCTGGCCCCGGAATGATCGACGGTTGGGGAAGCATGTCGAATACGCGACCGTCCCGGCTCCAGCCTCCCCAGACGATCCCGGTATCGGTCTGCTCCGCGCCCAACTTCGGTACCGCGCGCAAGAGGATACCGAAGCGCCCATCGTCCTCGCGCCAGACGTAGGGGCTCATGAAGTCCCGGGCCATCAAGGCTGGCGGCCCCTCGATCTCAACGGGCTCGAGCGCCTCGATATTGAAGTCGAGTAACGAAGTACGCGGCGTCAACCTATCCTTGACATGCGGATCGGCGACGGCGGTGGGATCAAGGAACAGGTTGCCGTTCATGCGCCCAGTGCCTGCATCAGCGACAAACCCCCATCGATTGCGACCCGCGCGCCGGTGATGTAACGCGCCCTCTCGGAAGCGAGGAACACGGCCAGCTCCGCCACCTCACTTGCCCGCCCTGCCCTGCCGACCGGGATATTTTGTTCGAGCGCCGCCCGGTATGCCGGGTCGTCCATGGCCCGCTCGTTCATGGGCGTAAGGATCATGCCGGGCTCTACCGCGTTGACCCGGATGCCGCGCGGAGCCTCCTCGATCGCCAGCGTCTCGACCAGATTGGTCAGCCCGCCCTTGGCGGCGCAGTAATCCGCACCGCCCGCACGCACCGCATAGGCGTGGATCGAACTTATGTGCACAATCGCCGCGTCTCCGCCCGTTTCTCCGCGTCCAAGGAGAAAGCGCCGCGAGACGAGGAAGGCGCCGGTCAGGTCGGTCGCGATCAGCCGGTTCCATTGCTCCAGTGCCATCGCCCGCACAGGCACGCCCGTCATGTTGCGACCGGCCGAATTGATCAGCACCTCGGCCGGACCCCACGCTGTCTCCACCGCATCGAAAGCCGCCGCCACCGCCGCTTCATCGGCAACGTCACACTTCACCGCCAGCGCCTCACCTCCCGCTGCTCTGACACCGTCGCAACTGGCCTTCGCCAACGCCGTATCGGAGAAATAGAACACACCCACTCGGTCGCCGAGCGCGCCGAGAGCGGCGGCGCAGGCCGCGCCAATCCCCGACTCGGCGCCGGTGACGATGGAAACTCTCGGCATTGGGACTACTTTCGGTTACTTTTCGCCGAGTAACGCTTCAAATGCGAGATTGGCTCCGCGCCGCTTGTCGCCGATTGTCACAGGCCATTCCTGTGCCGCGCTTTTCGGGGCGCTTTGCTTTTCGTCCTCCCCCCGCTAGTCGCGCTCTCCATGTCGGCACCCACCCTCACCACCAAACTGGATCGCGAAAGCCCGGAGGCTAAAGCGCGGTTCGCGCACAACAAGGGCCTGGCCGACGACCTTCGCGCCCGCGTCGCCGAGGCCGCGCTGGGCGGGCCGGAGAAGCATCGGGAGCGGCATGTCTCCCGCGGCAAGCTGCTGCCGCGCGAGCGGGTGGAGCGGCTGCTCGATCCGGGATCGCCCTTTCTCGAGATCGGGCAGCTCGCGGCGAACGGTATGTACGAGGGCGACGTCAACGGCGCCTCGATGATTTGCGGCATCGGGCGCGTCTCGGGGCGGCAGGTGATGATCGTCGCCAACGATCCGACCGTGAAAGGCGGCAGCTATTACCCGCTGACAGTCAAGAAGCATTTGCGCGCGCAGGAGATCGCGCAGGAGAACCGCCTGCCCTGCATCTACCTCGTCGACAGCGGCGGCGCGAACCTGCCCTACCAGGCCGAAGTCTTCCCCGACCGCGAACACTTCGGGCGTATCTTCTTCAATCAGGCCAATATGTCGGCGCTTGGCATCCCGCAGATCGCCTGCGTGATGGGCAGCTGCACCGCCGGCGGGGCTTATGTGCCCGCCATGTCCGACGAGACGGTGATCGTGCGCGAGCAGGGCACGATCTTCCTCGCCGGCCCGCCGCTGGTGAAGGCGGCGACGGGCGAGGAGATTTCGGCCGAGGATCTGGGCGGAGGAGACCTCCATGCAAGGAAGTCCGGCGTGGTGGATCACCTCGCCGAGAACGACGAGCATGCTCTGACCATCGTTCGCGACATCGTCAGCCACCTCGGCGCGAACCATGCGGCGGCGAAGGACGTCGAAATCCGCGAACCCCGCGCCCCCAAGTTCGACGCCGACGATCTATATGCGCTCATCCCCGAGGACGTGCGCGCGCCTTACGATGTCCACGAGGTCATCGCCCGGCTGGTCGACGGCAGCGAGTTCCACGAGTTCAAGCAGCACTTCGGCAGCACGCTCGTCACCGGCTTCGCGCATATCTGGGGCATGCTGGTCGCGATCCTCGCCAACAACGGCGTGCTGTTTTCCGAAAGCGCGCAGAAGGGCGCGCATTTCATCGAGCTCGCCTGCCAGCGCCGCATTCCGCTGCTGTTTCTCCAGAACATCTCGGGCTTCATGGTCGGCGGCAAGTACGAGGCGGAAGGGATCGCCAAGCACGGCGCCAAGCTGGTGACTGCCGTCGCCACTGCAACGGTGCCCAAGGTCACCGTGGTCATCGGCGGCAGCTTCGGCGCGGGCAATTACGGCATGTGCGGGAGAGCTTATTCCCCGCGTTTCCTGTTCACCTGGCCCAATGCGCGTATCAGCGTGATGGGCGGCGAGCAGGCGGCCTCGGTGCTCGCCACCGTCCACCGCGATGCCGACAGCTGGACGCCGGAACAGGCCGAGGCATTCAAGGCCCCCATTCGCCAGAAATACGAGGACGAGGGCAACCCCTACTACGCAACCGCGCGGCTGTGGGACGACGGGGTGATCGATCCCGTCCAGACTCGCGACGTGCTTGGCCTCGCCTTCGCGGCCACGCTCGAGGCTCCGATCGCCGAGCGCCCGGCCTTCGGGGTGTTCCGGATGTGAGCACGCGCCCGACGTTTCTCTCGCGCATCGTCCACTGGCTGCTCGTCCGGCTCTATCGCCATCGCGGCTACCGGATCGGGGGACGCCACCCCGGCGTCTCCAAATGCGTCATCACCGGCGCACCGCATACCTCCAACTGGGATTTCATCTTCGTCCTCGGCGGGGTCGAGCAGTTCGGCCTGAGGCCCGCCTTCGTCGGCAAGCACACGCTGTTCAAGTGGCCGATGACCCGCTTCATGCATGACATGGGCGGCATCCCGGTCGATCGCGGCAAGACCAAGAATTTCGTCGACCAGATCGTCAGCGCCTTCGAGCGGGCCGAGGAGCTGGCGCTGGTGGTCGCGCCCGAGGGGTCGCGCGGCTCGGACGGGCAATGGCGCTCGGGCTTCTATCATATCGCGGTCGGCGCGGGCGTACCGATCGTGCCTGCCTGGGTCGATCAGGAGAACCGTAGCGGCGGCATTGGGAAGCCGATCTGGCCAACGGGCGACTACCAGGCTGACCTTGCGAAAATCGCCGCCTTCTATCGGGCGCACCGCCCGGATTGTGGTCGCTTCGACAGACTGATGGAGAGCACGCGCGGATAGCGCCGCTCGGTCGCTACCCTGCCGGAGTCCAGACAGCCGACGGCTGGTTCACGGCAACCGTTCTCGCGCAGGACCCACCCGTGGCCGCAACCGCCGCGCGCGCGGTGTTGACGGCGTCACCGGGACTGAAGGTGAGCGTGCGTCGCACTTCGCCACGCGGGCCGAGAAGGGTGAGCGAAACCTTGTGCGCCTTGCCGATCGTTTCGAGCAGACCCGCCTGCCTGTCGCGGGCGGCAAACAGCTTGGATCGCAGCCGGATGGCGTTGAACACGGCGGTCGAATGTCGAATCGGCACCGCGACCCCGTCCACCTCGAGTTTCAGCGACGATACCGGCGCGGCGGCGAGATCGGGGCTGCCGTAGTAGAGCACCAGGCCCGACCGGTCGCGCCCGCCCTGTGCAGGGCCGTCGTCGAGGTCGAACTGGAGCTGGAGTTCGGCCAGTGAGCGATCGCTGGCGAGCAGGGTCAGCATCGCCTGCCGCGGGCTGCTGCCGCCGTAATCGGCGAGCACGAGCGCCGGCTGGCGGGGAAAATAGCACGGGCGGTCGGGCGCCACCGGACCGAAGCTCACGGTCTGGGTCAGCGGATGGCGCGCCTGGCAGCGGCTGCTCACCCGCTCCAGCGCAGCCGCGACGTTGGCCCCGTCGGAGGCGGGGGCGCGCACGATATCGATGGGGAGGCGCCCTTCCGGATCGTAGAAGGCGACCGCGACGCGGCCGTCCTCCGCCTTGCCCTGCCAGGCGATCTCGTCCCATTTCAGCTCGCGCGTCCACTCCTGTCCGCCCGCGACATTCCGCGCAAACAGTGTCGCGCTGCAGCCGTCTTTCGCCTCCAGCCGGGCGAGGACATCGACGCGTGATCCCCGCATTTCGAGCGTGACAGTCTTGCCGCTCAGCGCCCGGACGATGGTCGCAAGATCGCCGTTGTCCGCGGGCTTCCTGGTCGCGAAGCGGCTCTTCGGGGCGACTTCGGGGGTCGACGGCGGCGGCACATGCGAAAACGCGGTGGCCGCGATAAGCAGCGGAGCGAGGATCAGCATGGCATGAAACCGGTCTCGACCATGTCCGTCAGGGTAACGAAGACAGGTAAAAGCGCCGTAAATCCGGCGGCCGGAAGACCCACCGCGATGGGTTTTTGACGTCCCCCCTGGTCCAGGCGGCAGCGTTTCCGCTTCGCTGTCATGCGCCGGATGCCGCCACCGATGCGTTTGGGGCACTTTCCTCGCCGCCGCCGAAACCTTATTTACACACAGCGCGATGAGGAAGGAGCGCGCTGCCATGACGGGACAGGACAGGCAGGCCCTGCGCCGACAGTTCGGCGAGCTCGCCCTCGATATCGTCCGGCGGCGGGGGATCGAGGTGACCCTCGCCGTTCTCGCAAGCGAGGCGGGCGTCTCGCTGGCGCGGATGGACGCCATCTTCGAGAGCGACGACGACCTCTTCGATGCGGTCACGGAAATCTGGTATGCGCCGCTCATCGCCATCATGGAAGACGTGCTGGCGAGCGAGCTTCCGGCCAACCGCAAGCTTTATGAATTCTTCGCCCGCCGCTTCGCCCACACGCGAGCCATCTACCGCGAGGATCCGGCCTATTTCCGGCTGCTGTGCGAACTGGGAGGCCGCCGGTTCGAGCAGGTCCGCAGCTATGTCGACCTCGCCGACCATTACACCTGCGAGATCATCGCCGAGGCGCAGGCGGAGGGGTATTTCGAAGGCCTGTCGATCGACCGCGCACTGACCCTGATCAACCAGATGGTTATTGCCTACACGATGCCGGACATGCTCACGATGATCGACGAGCGGCTGAGCGAGGAGAAGCTGGCCGCGATTATCGACACGCTGTTCGCCGGCCTCTCGGCGCGCGATGGCGGCGCCAAGGGCGTTGCCGGGCTTCGCGCCGCCTGAACCGGCTCAATATCCGAGGCGCAGCCCCGCCCATACCGTCCGGGGGGCACCGAGGTCGATCGAGCCTCGCTGGTTTCGGGTTATCACGGCGGTGTCGGTCAGGTTCTCGCCGCGCACCACCAGCGCAAGTCTGCGGCCGAGCGGCACGGCGGCGAATGCATCGAGCGTGGTTGCTGCGGGGAGAATGTCGCTTTCGAGGTCATCCTCGAACTGGGCGCCGACGTGCCGGACGGTCAGCGCCGCGATCGCGCCTGGTGCCGGACGCCATTCGACCGTCGCACTGGCCGCCCATCGCGGAGTCTGCGCGGGTCGCTTGCCGTCGAGGAAGCCAGCGGCACCGCTGCCTTGCGCCCTCGCATCGGTGCAGGCGAGCGAACCGTCGAACCCGAACGCGCCTCGCTTCAGCCGGGCCGTCAGCTCGATTCCCCGCGCCGCGATCGCGTCGATGTTCTGCCGCTGCCGCAGGTTCGGACCAATGGTGACATTGGCGATCGCATCCTCGACCCGGTTGTCGAACCCCGTGAGCGACAGGGATATGCCCCGCACAGGTCGCCAGTCGAGTCCGGCTTCGAACCCTCTCAGGCGCTCGCTCGCCAGCCCGGCATTGGCCAGCGTCGTCACCGGGAAGACCGTGAACGGCCGGTAGAGCTCGTTGAGCGTCGGCAGCCGCAGCCCGGTGTAGGCCGCGGCCCGCAGGTCCAGCGTCTCGTCGACACGTAGCAGCGCGCCGCCCCTGACCGATGCCAGCCACTGGGACCTGCCCGGGTATCGCTCGGTGCGCAGGAGAACACCATCGGGCCGAGCAGCAGTGAAAAACCCTCCACTGATCGCGGTGCGATCCGCGCGGACACCGCCGGTCATCGTCAGGCGCCCGGTGGTCCAGTCGTCCTCGACGAACAGGCCGAAATCGCTCGTCGATCCGCCAGCGGTGCGGCGTTCGGTCACGCGGCCGGTCGCAGTACTCAGCGCCTCTTCCATAAGCGAACCTGAAGAGCGCCGATAGTCGACACCGATGCGCAACCCATGGCCGCCGTCAACCGGCGGGCGGATCTCGATCTTCGTGCCCAGCCCGGTCGCGGGCGTGCTACGCTGCGAGAGCGTCGGCACGAAGCGTGTCGAACTCACCACCACATTGCTGAAATCGCGCGCCTGGACATAGACGAGCGCATCGAAAGCCCATGCACCGCGACCGACCAGCCGCAGGCTCGCATCCTGGCCCTCGATCGCCGTGTCGGCGCCCTCGAAGCGGAGCGTGCGGCGGTCCTCGAAGGCCAGCATGCGTGCCTGCAACTCGATATCGGGCGTCAGAGGCGCGACGCCGCGCAGCTGGAGCGATCGGCTGTCGAAGCGCGCGCGCACGCTCGCCGGCACCCGCTGGTCGGCGGGCGTGGTCCAGAACCCGCGCCCGCGGTCCCAGCGCCCCGAGAGAACGGCAAACCCGGCGCCAAGGCGTGGCGCGATGGTCGCTGCAAGCTCCGTCTCCCCCCGGTCGTTCGCGAGCGCACTGGCGCTTGCCGGTCCGATGGCGTCTGTCCCCGCACTTTGGAGCGCGATGACGCCAGCGAGAGCGCCGGCACCGAACGGCCCCGATCCGCCCCCTCGCGTCACCCGGGCCGAGACGAGCCGCTCGGGGGCGAGCGCGCTGAACGGCACGTAACCGAAGAACGGATCGGTCATCGGCACCCCGTCCAGCAGCACCAGCGCGCGGCTGGTGGCATTGCCGCCGAGCGCGCGGAGGGTGACGCCCTGTGCGCTCGGATTGGACGACCGGCTGTCCGAGCGGCGAAACTGCTGGAAACCGGCAACTCCCGCAAGCGCATCCTCGATCCGGCCCGAGGGCGCGGCCAGCAGGCGGTCGCGATCGAAGCGGGTGATGGCATAAGCCACCGCACCCGTCGGCTCTGCGAGACCCGTGCCCGTCACGACGATGGCCTGGACGTCGGATTGACCCGTCTCGCCAGACTGTGCGTTCACAGTCGATCCGCCCGACACTCCCACGAGAATGGCGGCGCGCAAAGCGGTCGATAGCGGCGAGATTGCGTGTCTCCGAAGGGCTCTGTGCGGGTTTCCCACCCTCACTGGCAGCTTGCAGTTTGTCGCTGCCGATGCAAGCCGCCACACGCGCCTGGCGGCCGATCTTGTAGATCGAACAGAGCAGCTCAGGCCTTCTTCCAAGCATTCGCCGTGCAAGCTGGTGTGGCGTCTATTCCTCGTTCCCCGGAGTGTCGCCGCGGAGGGCCTGCCACAGCAGGACCCGCGCCCGGCGTGCGCGCCCGATGGCGGCGGCAGCGTGATCGCCGCTGGCGTCGGCGGCGCGGCGGGATTCGGACACGGTCAGGAAATCGGCGAGCCCCGCACGGTAGCGGGTGTCTGCGAGCTGCGCCGCGCGGGCGAGATCCCGCGCCTCCTGCCCGGCCGCAGCGGCCTCGCGGTCGACGGCGCCGATCAGCGCGTAGGCCTTCTATGCGGCGGCCGCCCCGTCGATCTCGGTCTGGATGCCGCTGGCGCCCTCATCTCAGCCATTCCAATGATCGCGAGGTTCCGCCAAACGAAGCCATTCGTTCAGATCAGCGGATCGAAGCGCTGACTGCTCAGCGGCCCGTTCAGAACTTGTAGGCCGCCTCGATGCCGACGACCCGGCGCGCGCCGGGCGAGATGAAGGATCCGCCGAACTCGATGGCCGGAATGACCTCCGCAAGATATTTGCGATCGAGCATGTTGTTGGCAAAGGCGGTCACCGACAGGCGATCGGCCTGAAGGCCTGCGCGCAGATTGAGCACTCCGAACGCCTCACGCTGTGACCGGCAATAGTTGGCGTCCCCCACGAAGCTCGGCAAGGCGAGCGCCGAAATCGGAAGGAGGCCGGAAAACAGCGACGGGCGATCCTGGCACTGCACGTTGCTGAACCAAGTCGGCCCGGTGATGCGATAATCCGCCCGCACGATTAGGTCCGCCGCCGCGCTTATCGGGGCGGTGATCTCGGTTCCCAGGTTGATCGTGTAGTCGGCGGTATAGGGAGACTTGTTTCCGACCGTGTAGGGCCGCGTCGCGTTTTCCTTGATTTCGCTGTCGGTCACATTGCCGGAGGCGAAGAAGCGCCAGCCGTCGATGATCCGCAGGCCGAGATTGATCTCGCCGCCCTTCAGATCGACCTCGTCGATATTCGACACGACACGCAGTAGGCCGAACCCGCCGACGAAAAATTCGAAGAACTGCATGTCCGTGACGCGGGTGTAGAACCCCGCCAGGTCGAAGGTCAGGCGATTGTCGAACAGGCTGCCCTTGACGCCGACCTCGAAAGCGCTCGAACGCTCCTTGCGATAGAGATCGTCGATGTTGACGCCCGCGTTGATCGTGCCCGGGGTGACGCCATCGTTGAAACTGGCGTTGATCAGCGCCGCCGACCCCTGGTTGTTGAATCCGCCCGATTTGAAGCCGATCCCCCAGCTGGCATAGAGGTTCAGCCGATCGGTCGGCCGCCAGCTGAGCGATATCTTCGGTTGAAGCTGATCGAATGTCTGCGACTGCGCGACTAGGGGGCCGAACGCCTGGCCGGGATTGATCGGCCCTCCGGTGAAGGGATCGGTCGCCGTCGGCACCAGCGGCTCCGACCGGCGGTGCTCGCTGTCATAGCGCAGGGCAAGCCCTGCGGTGAACTGGCTGGACGGCTTCCAGTCGATGGACGCGAAGGCCGCGTAGACGTTGGTGTCGAAGTTGTCGGCCAGCAGCAGAGAGGTGGGGTTGGCGCTGCCCGGCGGGTTGTAGAGTTCCTTGATGACCCCCTGCCCCCGGTCGGCGCCCAGGCTCACCCCGACTGTCCGATCGATGTTGAGGTAATAGGCGCCCAGCTGCCAGGCGATGGGCCCGTCGCCGACCGACGAAAGCCGCACCTCGCCGCTGATGTCGCGCTGGTTGCGAAGCTGATACTGGATGCCGTCGCAGGTTGTGGGGCTGTAGGGCCCGAACGTGGATCCGGTCGCCGGCGCGAAGATGAACGGGACCGGGATCGCGCCGATGAACCCCGGCGGGTTCACCGGAAAACCGGTCAGCGCCGCGGTGGTCGCGAAACACTGGTCGACCGCCGGCTGCGCGGCCGGGTTCGCGGCAGAGATGTAGCGCGCGAAATCGGCCGAAGTGCCGTCGGCCACCAGATCCTGCTTCACATCGGAATACAACGCCCAGGCGGTGAGTTTCACAGCCGCGAACTCGTGCTCGATCTTGGCCGAGATGTCGAAGCTGGTCTGGTCGTTGGTGGCGCGGATATTGTTGTAGAACCGGAATTCGTGGTCGTTGACGTCCTCGTAGAACGCGGGATTGACCGCCGCGAAATTCGGCAGCGCGAAGGCGGCGTTGAACGGCAGGGACGCGCCCTTGAAGTCGGAGTAGCGGGCCTTGATATCGATCTGGGTCGCGCTGCCGATGCCGAACATCGCGCGGCCGTCCACCGCCCAGCTGCGATGGTCATCGACGACTTTCCTGTTGTCCAGGAAGATGTTGCGAAAGAAGCCGTCCGATCTTTCGTAGAGCCCGGACAGTACAAAGCCCGCGCCTGCGCCCAGCGGGCCGGCCACATGGGCCGACGTGCTCCAGGTGTTGTTCTCGCCATAGCTGCCCTTGACCGTTCCGGTGAAGGTGTCGGTCGGCTTCAGCGTCTGGATCACGATGGCACCGGCGGCGGCGTTGCGGCCGTAAATGGCGCCTTGCGGCCCCTTGAGGAATTCGACCTGCTGGAGGGTCCCCTGATCCTGGTTCAGCTGGGCAGTGTTGGTTTTCAGGATCCCGTCGACGACCAGGGCAACCGAACTCTCGGCATCGCGCGCGCCGTTGATGCCGCGGATGTTGATCTGCGTATCCCCGGCCTCCGCCGTGCCGGTCACGATCGTGACGCCGGGAGTGAGCTGCGCAAAATCCTCCGCCTTGGCGGCGCCCGACCGCTCGAGGGCGCTCGCGGTCAGAACCGATACCGACGCCGGGACATCCTGCAGCCGTTCGTTCTGGCGCCGGGCCGTCACGATGATTCCGCCATCGTCCGGCGCGGCGGCGCCCGGCTCCTCGGCCTGCTGGGCGTAGCCCGGTGTCGCAAGAAACGCACTGAACGCCACTCCGGCACGGAGAACCCTGGCAAAGTTCGTCATACGAGAAACTCCCCTCATTCTGGACGAGTGCGATTTCATTCGGCACTTCGTTCTTGCGACGGGCGCATCTTATTGTATACAATTTGATGACGTCAAGGGCTATGGGAGAAGACATGTCACGCGCCTCCGACCGCGCCTATGGCGCAATCCGCGAAATGATCATGTCGGGGGAACTCGCGCCGGGCGACGCCTTGGGGGAGGAGGCGCTTGCAGAGCGCTGCGGAGTCTCGCGAACGCCGGTCCGGGACGCCCTGCGCCGACTCGAGGCGGAGATGCTGATAACGCGGAGCGACACCCAGCGCAGCTTCGTGGCCGACTGGTCGCTCGACGACATCGCCGATCTGTTCCAACTGCGCGCCATGCTGGAAGGCTACGCGGCCCGGCGCGCTGCCGAGCGCATGAGCGAGCCGGTTTTGCAGGCGCTGCGAAACTGCAATGCCCGCCTGCGAAAGTCGGTGATGTGTGCCCCGCCCGATGTCGACAGCTTCCTCGAGCGCAACCGCGAGTTTCACGCTCTGATCCTCGAGGCGGCGGGCTCGCGCAAGCTGGTCGCACTGCTCGCCTCGGTCATCGAACAGCCGGTGATCTGGCGCACTGCCCATCATTACGGCCAGGACGAACTGCGTCGATCATTCGGTGAGCACGAGGAGCTGCTGTCGGCCTTTGCCCGTGGTGACGGTCCGTGGGCGGAAGCAGTCATGGGCAGCCATATCCGCCGCGCCTTCCATGCCTATGCCGATGCCCACCGGGGCCTGACAGCCATCGATTCGCCCGGCAGAAGGCGAACCGCGTGAGCGCGAAATTGTATACAGTAGCGGTCGAAATGGTGGAGGTGAGTCCGCGCGACGGCCTGCAGAACGAGGGGCAGCCGGTATCCACCGCCGACAAGCTCGAACTGATTCGCCGCGCCCTCGCGGCCGGGGCGCGGCGCATCGAAGTGACCAGCTTCGTCAATCCACGCGCGGTTCCGCAGATGGCCGATGCCGAAGCCGTGTGCGCGGGCCTGCCGGAGCGTCCGGACGCCACCTTCATCGGCCTGGTCATGAACGCGCGCGGCGCGGAGCGGGCGATCGCCACGGGTCGTATCGATCAGCTTGGTGCCGTCTCGGTTGCCACCGACCGCTTCGCGATGGCCAATCAAGGGCAGACCAGCGACGGGTCGGTTGAGGCCGCTCGCGACATCGTTGCGCAGGCGCGATCGGCCGGATTGACGGGTCAGGCGACGATTGCTGCAAGCTTCGGATGCCCTTTCGAGGGCGAGGTTCCGGAGGACCGCGTGATCGCAATGGCGACCGCCCTGGCCGGGGCGGGGCCGGTTGAGATTGCCCTGGCCGATACGATCGGCGTGGCCAATCCCGCACACGTCGCCAGCTTAGTCGGCAAGGTGCGCGGAGCTGTCGGCTCGATCCCGATCCGGGTTCATTTCCACAACACGCGCGGCACCGGCCTTGCGAATGTCTGGGCCGCCATCGGGGCCGGCGCGAGCGTGGTGGATGCGTCGATCGGCGGATTGGGCGGGTGCCCGTTCGCGCCCGGTGCCGCCGGAAACGTCGCGACCGAGGACGTGGTCTACATGCTCGAGCGGGCCGGGATCGGCACCGGGCTGGATCTCGACGCGCTGATCGAAACCAATCGCTGGCTCGCCCGAGTGATGGCCAAGGATCTGCCGGCAATGGTGGGGAAAGCGGGCGGCTTTCCGCGCCCGCGCAACGATACGGAAGAGGATGCAGCCTGATGCGTTACCGGCTTGGCGTCGATGTCGGCGGCACTTTCACCGATTTGCTCCTGTTCGACCATACGACGGGCAATTTCTGGCGCCACAAGACGCCATCCACCCCGCATGACAGTTCGGAAGGCATCCTCCACGGCGTGACCACGATCACCAGCGAGGCGGGAGTGGATCCGGGCGACATCGAATTCTTTCTCCACGGCACCACGGTCGCGACCAATGCGGTCCTGGAGGGGAAAGGTGCCCGCGTCGGTCTGATCGTCACCGAGGGCTATCGCGACGTGATGCAGATCGCGCGCAGCTTCGTGCCCGGCGGTCTCGCGGCGTGGATCGTGTGGCCCAAGCCGCAGCCGCTCGCAGCGCTCGAGGACACCGTCACGGTCAAGGGCCGCCTCGACGCGGAAGGCAGGGAAGTGCGCCCGCTGGACGAGGCGGACGTCCGCACCAAATTGACGCAGCTTCGCGATGCCGGGGTAGAGGCGATTACCGTCAGCCTGATCAATGCCTATGTCGACGGGCGCCACGAAAAGCGCATCGGCGAGATCGCGAACGAAGTCCTGCAGGACGTGCCTGTGTCGCTCAGCCACGAGGTCCTGCCCGAAATGCAGGAATACGAGCGTACCCTGTCGACCGTCGCCAATGCCTCGGTGCGACCGGTGGTCGGCAAATACATTTCCAGCCTCAGGACCAAGCTTCGGGAGGCCGGGGTCAAGGGCAAGCTTTCGCTGCTTCGCTCCGACGGGGGCCTGATGAGCAGCCAGAAAGCGGAGGAACACCCGGTCAATATCCTGATGTCGGGTCCGGCAGGCGGCGTCACCGGCGCGCTGTGGGTGGCCCGGAACGCCGGGCTGAGGAATATCCTGACGCTCGACGTCGGCGGCACGTCCACCGATGTTGCGCTGATCGAGAATCTCGAACCGCGGCGGGTGCGGATAACGGAGGTCGGACACCTGTCGGTGCGGGCCTCCTCGCTCGATGTTAAGACGGTCGGCGCGGGCGGCGGCTCGATCGCCTATGTCCCTGAACTGACCAGAGCGCTGCGGGTCGGCCCGCAATCGGCCGGTGCGGTGCCGGGGCCGGTTGCGTACGGCAAGGGCGGCGAATTGCCCACTGTCACCGATGCCAACGTCGTGCTCGGCTATCTTCCCGAAGATCTGCTCGGCGGCGCATTCAAGCTGGACCGCGAAGGCGCCAAGCGTGCGGTTCAGACGATCGCCGATGCTTTGGGCATTCCCCTCATGGATGCGGCCCGCGGGATCATCGATATCGTCAACGAGAACATGTTCGGTGCGCTGAGGATGATCTCGGTCCAGCAGGGCTACGATCCGCGTCACTTCGCCCTGATGGGCTTCGGCGGCGCCGGGCCGCTCCATGTCAACGCGGTCGCGCGGTTGATGGGAAGCTGGCCCGCCGTCTCCCCCGTGTCGCCCGGCGTGCTGTGCGCGCTCGGTGATGCGACCACGCGGATGCGGACGGAGACAGCGCGCAGCTTCAGTCGCCTTGCGACAGAGACCGATGTGCAGGAACTGGCCGGCATCCTCGACGAGATGGCGCGGCAGACCCGGGCCGAACTGCTCAGTGACGGTATTTCTGAAAGCCAGATTGCCAGCGAATTCGAAGTCGATGTGCGCTATGCCGGGCAGGCCTTTGAGGTTCCGCTGACGATCGACCAGGCGACCCTGCGCGAGAAGGGCATCGCCGGCATCCTCGAACGATTCGACGAGGAGCATCGACGTCTCTTCACCTTCAACATGGACACCCCGCACGAGATCGTGAACCTGCGCGCCGTCGCGCTGGGCGAGGCGCCGCAATTGCCCGCTGCCGAGATCGAGAAGGGCAACGGTGATCCGTCCGCTGCCAAGATCCGCGACCACGTGCTGTGGATGGACGGACGCGAGCAGGCTGCCGTGATCTATGATCGTTCCCGGCTAAGACAGGGCGACAGCATCGCAGGACCCGCCATCGTGACCGAAATGGATTCGACCACGCTCATCGAGAGCGGCTGCGTTGCCACGGTCGATGCTGTCGGCAACATCCTCATCAATCCCGCGAAGGAGGCCTGAGCCATGCCCGCGCAGATCATCCAGCAGAACGCCACGCCTTTCGAGACGACCGCCATCGACCCCGTCACGCTGGACATCATCGAGAACGCGTTGCGCAATGCTCGAATCGAAATGGATGCGACGCTGGTGCGCACCGCCATGTCGCCCGGCATTCGCGAGCAGGGCGACGCGTTTCCATTGATCGCCGATCCCGACGGCAAAATGATCGTCGGCCAGTTCGGCAGTTTCATCGACGGGTTCCTCAAGGGATTCGACAGCACGATCGAGGACGGTGACATGATCTTCCTGTCCGATCCCTATTCCTGCGAGGGCGCGATCAGCCATTCGAACGACTGGCTGGTGCTGCTGCCGGTCTACAAGGACGGCCGCCTGCTCGCCTGGACGGCCATGTTCGGCCACCAGAGCGACATCGGCGGCAAGGTTGCAGGCTCGATGCCGATCGATGCGAAGTCGATCTTCGAAGAAGGCGTGCGCATCCCGCCGGTCAAGATCTGGAAGCAGGGCGTCTACAACGACGACCTGATGAAGCTGGTGATGCACCAGACGCGCAAGCCGGACTGGTGCCAGGCCGATCTCAACGCGCTGATCGCCAGCTGCCGGGTCGCCGCCAACCGCGTGGTCGAAATGGCCAATCGCTTCGGTGACGACGTCTATGTCTCCGCCACGCGGGAACTGCTCGCGCGTAACCACCGCGCCATGAAGGCGCTGATAGGCATCGCCGTGGCGGAAGAGCCGGTGAGCTTTGAAGATTACATCTGCGACGACGGGCTCGGCTTTGGCCCTTACAAGATCAAATGCACCATGTGGCGCCAAGGTGACAGGGTGATCCTCGATTTCGACGGCACCGACCCGCAGTCGGCCGCCTCGATCAATTTCTATCTCAACGAGAACATGTTCAAGATGTTCTTCGGCATCTACATGATCATGGTCTTCGACCCGCAAATCCTGTTCAACGACGGGTTCTACGATCTGATCGAGGTCCGCATTCCCGAAGGCTCGCTGCTTAAACCGAAATTTCCGGCAGCCCTGTCTGGCCGCACCCACGCCCTCGGGCGTATCTTCGACATCCTCGGCGGACTATTGGGGCAAAAGACCCCGGAGTTCCTCAACGCCGCGGGTTTCAGTTCCTCCCCACACCTGTTCTATTCGGGCTGGGACAACCGGGAAGGACGGGAGGGGGAATGGTTCCAGCTGTTCCAGATCGGCTTCGGCGGCATTCCCGGTCGGCCACTGGGCGATGGGCCGGATGGCCATTCGCTTTGGCCCGGCTTCACCAACGTGCCGAACGAGTTCCTCGAACGCTATTTCCCGATGCGGATCGAACGCTACGAAACGGAGCCGGACAGCGGCGGGGCGGGCCTCCATCGCGGCGGCAACGGCATCCACATGACCTATCGCTTCCTCGCCGATGGGCAGATCGGCGTGCATGACGACCGCTGGTTCGTCCCGCCGTGGGGCGTCAACGATGGCCTGCCCGGCAAGCGCGCGCGCAAGATCCTCGAACGCGCCGATGGGACGACGCAGATCGTGGGTAATAAGACGGACGATATCGCGGTCAGGGCGGGCGACCAGTTGCATTACATTACCTGGGGCGGCGGCGGGTGGGGCGACCCACTCGAGCGCGATCCGGCGCTGGTCGGACTCGAGATCCGTCAGGGTCTCGTGACTCCGGAGGGAGCGCGCGACTACGGCGTCGTTGCCGATGGTGAAGGAGTGATCGATACCGGGGCGACCCAAGCCTTGCGGAAGAAAATACGCGATACGCGCCGCAGCGGGAAACTGTTCGACTTCGGCCCGCCGATCGAGGAATTGCGCGCCCGCTGCGAACGTGAAACCGGCCTGCCGCCGCCGATCCAGCCCGAGTGGCGCCACGCGCGGTCAGCGGAGGCGGCGGAATGACTACCGCCGGCCCCGGCGCCCTCGCCGGTCTCAGGGTAGTGGAACTGGGCCAGTTGCTGGCCGGACCGTTCTGCGGCCAGCTTCTGGGCGATATGGGCGCCGACGTCATCAAGGTGGAGCCGCCCGGCGCCGGGGATCCGATGCGTGTCTGGGGCCAGGGCAAGGAAAAGGTCCAGTGGGAGGTCATCGGTCGGAACAAACGATCGGTCACCTGCAATCTGCGGATACCCGAAGGTCAAGCGCTGGCGCGGCGCCTGATCCTCGCTGCCGATGTTCTGGTGGAGAATTTCAAACCCGGCACGCTGGAGAAATGGAACCTCGACCCGGGTCAACTCCTGCAGGAGAAACCTTCGCTGATCGTCGCCAGGATGTCGGGCTATGGTCAGACCGGCCCCTACTCGGATCGTGCGGGGTTCGGCGGTATCGGCGAAGCGATGGGCGGGTGGCGCTACATTGTCGGAGAGCCGGACCGACCGCCCGCGCGCATGGGCATTTCGATCGGCGATACCCTGTGCGCGACTTACGGCACCATGGGCGTGCTGGCCGCGCTTCATCACCGGGAAAAGACAGGCGAGGGGCAAGTGATTGACACCGCTCTCTACGAGGCCGTGTTGCAGGTCATGGAGGGGCTCGTCCCGGAATACGATTACAACGGCTATATCCGCGAGCGATCCGGCTCGATCCTGCCTGGCGTCGCTCCCTCCAATGTTTACGCCTGCAAGGATGGCCCGTTCATGATCGGCGCCAACAACGACGCGATTTTCGCGCGTCTGGCGAGGGCAATGGGACGGCCCGAACTCGCGCAAGACCCGAGATATTCAACCCACCTGGCGCGGGGACAGCATCAGGCGGAGCTCGACGATTTGATCAACGCCTGGACCGCGGAGCTGACCGTCGAGGAGGTCGATGAGCTTATGATCGCGCATTCGGTGCCGGCAGGCCGGGTCTACACCGCCAAAGACATGCTGGCCGACCCCCACTTCGCCGCGCGCGAAGCCATAATCGAGGTGGAGACGAGGAAACGCGGCAAGGTGAAAATGCAGAATGCCTTTCCCAAGTTCTCGCGCACACCATCAGGCGTGCGCTATCCCGCTCCGGCGACACCTGGAGAAGACAATCGGCTGATTTTCGGAGAGGTGCTTGGTCTGGATTCCGTGGAGCTCGACCGCTTGGCAGGCGCGGGCGTGATTTGAGGTCTGGTCACCGGTGACGGACAAGCATGCAAAAGCGTTCCAGGGGCATCTCGAACCCGGCAAAGCACCGGCCTTGATGCTTGTGGACATGGTCCAGGCATACTTGGAACCCTCATCGCCCGTCTATTGCCCGACCGGCGCGGCGGCGGCCGAGCGCGCGGCCGAACTCCTCGCGGTCGCACGCGCGGCGGCGCGGCCGGTGATCTTCACCAGCGTGAAGTATGAGGTCGGCGGCGCCGATGGCGGCCTCTTCTTCAAGAAACTGCCGGCCCTGTGGGTATTCGAGGAAGGTTGTCCGCTTCGCGCTTTCCCAGCCCTCCTTCGGCCCGCTCCGACTGAGCTTATCGTCACCAAGCAATACCCATCAGCGTTCTTTGCAACCAAACTCCACGAAACGTTGAGCAATCTTGGCGCCGATACGGTCATTATCGCCGGATTTTCGACATCCGGGTGTGTTCGCGCAACGGCGTTGGACGCCCTGCAATATGGTTTCGCGCCTTTCGTTGTACGCGACGCCTGCGCTGATCGACGCGCCGAAGCCCACGACGCCAATCTGTTCGATCTTCAGGCTAAATACGCCGAAGTTTGTGACGCGCAGACGGCGATCAATATCCTGAGGCGTGACCCGACCGCTCCTTTTCAACACAAACAAGTAGGCCTTTAGAGCAGAACGTATCTCCGCAGAAAACCCGAATTGTGTTGACGCAAGCTGTTCACGAACACCCATATTCGCCCGGACGCTGGCAAAACCTGCTAGCGTCTGCGTTTCGTGTTCGACTGGATGATCGCCACGATGATCAGGCAAAAGGCCAGCAACCGGATCAGGAACAGGGGACTCCGCTCTTCGGCCGGGACATTCGTCAGCGCCAGCCAGGTGTAATTGACCGCGAGCAGGAAGAAACTCGCCGAGAAGGTCAGGAACAGGCTTTGACTTGTCCGCCGCCAGTAGGACAGGAAAAGCAGTGCGGCGACGGCGAAACCCATTACGATCGCGCCGGACAGGAACTGGTCGAGCATCACCGTTCGCGCTCCGCTTCCCAGATGAAACCGAACAACAGAACCGCGATCGCGATAAGTGTCAGGAGCAGGCGCGGGGTGCGGAACGACACCTCGGTCAGGAACAACTGATCGATTACCACGATCAGGTTCGAAAGGGCCAGGAACACGAAGCACACAGCGCTCCAAAGCAGGACTGGCGTCCGCAAAGCCGCGTACCGGCGCACCAGCAGGACCGCGCATAAAGCGCTGGTCAGGAAACACAGCAAGTAGACGAGATCGGGCAGGGTGAAGGCCATGCTCAGTCCTTTCTCAGGCGGAATGCATCGGCAAAGGCGTCGAGTGCCGGATTCTGCCGCGAAACAATCAGTCGCCGGACCCGCCCCGGAAAGCGCGCGTAGAATTCGCACGCTGCCCGGGCGAGATCGCCGATCGCGTCACTGCTCGGCTGGAACCGGATGCGGCCGCCATCTTCGATGACTGCGATCCCGGCCGCGCTGAGCGCCGATGAGCCCTGCAAGACCACAAGCTCGCTCGCGCGCATCCGCTCGACCAGATCTTCTGCGGTAATCGAGCCCGACGGAACCTCAAGCAACTCACGAAGCACCTCCAGGTCCCAGATCGAGGCGAAGCAGTCACGAATGAAGTTTTCGATTTCCCGGTCGGTTGCCATGCCGCCGCCTGCACTCCCCGTCATATCCTGACGGCCCTCCTAGGGGTCTCGGGCACCGTTGGCAAATCGCCGGGCCCCGGAACTTTTTGGTCAGCAACGGATTTGTCCCGCGGGTTCGTGCGCTTGTATGGATCGTAAGCCCTTTGGTGTGCAACGAACTCTCGCCGAATGGAGCGGCAGATCACTCCAGGGAGATTGGGACGTGGGGTCAGCGCAGGAAACCGGTAATTGTGCGCATCTGCGCGAAAGCCTCATCGCTGCGCTCACGCGCTTGCGCGAAGGCGATTTCACGGTCCGCCTCCAACTCGATTCAGCCGATCCGCGGGACGCAGAAATTGCCGTCCTGTTCAATCAGGTCGTCGGTCTGAACGAGACCATCACCGACGAATTCAATCGCGTTGCGAAAGTCGTCGGCAAGGAAGGCGAGATCACTCAGCGCGCAACGGTCAAGGGCGCGGCCGGCGGCTGGCAGATGAAGCTCGATGCGGTGAACGAACTCGTCGACGACATGGTCCAGCCGACCACCGAGGTGGCCCGCGTCATCGGCGCGGTGGCCGAAGGCGACTTGTCGCAGCACATGGCGGTCGAGATCGACGGCCGCGGCCTCAAGGGCGAATTCCTGCGCATCGGCAAGGTGGTGAACACCATGGTCGACCAGCTCGGCTCGTTCGCCTCCGAAGTGACCCGCGTGGCGCGCGAGGTGGGTACCGAGGGAAAGCTCGGCGGACAAGCGCGGGTGAAGGGCGTCGCCGGTACCTGGCGCGACCTGACCGAGAACGTGAACCTGATGGCCGAGAATCTCACGGGCCAGGTCCGAAATATCGCCGAAGTGACCACCGCTGTGGCCCGCGGGGACCTTTCCAAGAAGATCACCGTCGACGTGAAGGGCGAAATCCTCGAGCTTAAAGTGACCGTCAACACGATGGTCGACCAGCTAAACGCCTTCGCGAGCGAAGTGACGCGCGTGGCGCGAGAAGTCGGCACAGAGGGAAAACTGGGCGGCCAGGCCGAAGTGCCCGGTGTTGCCGGTACCTGGGCTGACCTCACCGACAATGTGAACCTGATGGCAGCGAACCTCACCGGACAGGTTCGCAACATCGCCGAGGTGACCACCGCCGTGGCGCGCGGCGACTTGTCGAAAAAAATCACCGTGGAGGTGCGTGGCGAGATCGCGGAACTCAAGAACACCATCAACACGATGGTCGATCAGCTCAACTCGTTCGCCTCCGAAGTGACCCGCGTGGCACGCGAAGTGGGCACCGAGGGACGACTGGGTGGTCAGGCGCGGGTGGAAGGCGTCGGCGGCACGTGGAAGGACCTGACCGACAATGTGAACGAACTGGCGGCGAACCTCACCGGCCAAGTCCGTAACATCGCCGAAGTCACGACCGCTGTGGCGCTGGGCGACCTCTCCAAGAAGATCACCGTCGACGTGAAGGGCGAAATCGCCGAGCTCAAGAACACCATCAATACCATGGTGGACCAGCTCAACTCGTTCGCCTCCGAAGTGACCCGGGTGGCGCGCGAAGTGGGTTCGGAAGGAAAGTTGGGCGGCCAAGCCGAAGTGCCGGGCGTTGCGGGCACTTGGGCGGACCTGACCAACAATGTGAACGAACTGGCGGCGAACCTGACCGGGCAGGTCCGCAACATCGCCGAAGTGACCACAGCGGTGGCGCGCGGCGATTTGTCCAAGAAGATCACGGTCGACGTGAAGGGCGAGATCCTCGAGCTCAAGGGCACTATCAACACGATGGTGGACCAGCTCAACTCGTTCGCCTCCGAAGTGACCCGCGTGGCACGCGAAGTGGGCACCGAGGGCAAACTTGGCGGACAGGCGACCGTGCCGGGCGTCGGCGGCACCTGGAAGGATCTCACCGAAAACGTCAACCTGATGGCCGACAACCTGACCGGTCAGGTCCGCAACATCGCCGAAGTGACGACTGCGGTGGCGCGGGGCGACTTGTCGAAGAAGATCACCGTCGACGTGAAGGGCGAGATTCTCGAACTCAAGAACACCGTCAATGTCATGGTGGACCAGCTGAATTCGTTCGCGTCCGAAGTGACCCGCGTGGCACGCGAGGTCGGTACCGAGGGCAAGCTCGGTGGCCAGGCCGAAGTGCCGGGCGTCGGCGGGACGTGGAAAGACCTGACCGACAACGTGAACCTGATGGCGACCAACCTCACCAATCAGGTGCGCGGGATCGCCGACGTCGTGACCGCGGTGGCGCAGGGCAACCTCAAGCGCAAACTGACCGTGGACGCGAAGGGCGAGATCGCGGCGCTCGCCGAGACTATCAACGGCATGATCGAAACGCTGTCCACCTTCGGCGACCAGGTGACCAACATGGCGCGCGAAGTAGGCGTCGAGGGCCGACTTGGCGGACAGGCACGCGTGCCAGGCGCCGCGGGCCTGTGGCGCGACCTGACCGACAACGTGAACCAGCTCGCGGAAAATCTCACAAACCAGGTGCGCTCAATCGCCGAGGTGGCGACCGCGGTGACCAAGGGCGACCTTACGCGCTCGATCTCGGTGGAGGCGTCGGGCGAGATGGCCTCGCTCAAGGACACGATCAACGAGATGATCGTGAACCTCAAGGACCAGACGCTCAAGAACGCAGAGCAGGACTGGCTCAAGACCAACCTCGCCCGGTTCAGCCGTATGCTGCAAGGCGAGCGCGATCTGGCGACGATCTCCAACCTCATCATGAGCGAACTCGCGCCCCTCGTGAACGCGCAGTACGGCGTGTTCTACGTCGCCAACGACACCGATGGACCGAGCGGCTCGCTCGACCTTGTTGCGAGTTACGGGGCCGGCGACCCCGACAAGATCAAGCCCCGCTTTTCCTTGCGCGAAGGACTGATCGGCCAGGCAGCGGCGGACAAGCGGCCGATGCGGCTCGACAACGTGCCGGGCGATTACATCCGCATCGGCTCTGGCCTCGGCGAAGGCCGTCCGGCACACGTAAACATCCTGCCCGCCCTGTTCGAGGACGAGGTCAAGGCGGTGATCGAGCTCGCCAGCTTCGAGGAGTTCAACGAAACCCACCACAGTTTCCTGACCCAGCTCATGGAAACTGTCGGCATCGTGCTCAACACGATCGCGGCGACCATGAGGACGGAGGAACTGCTCAAGGAATCGCAGCTGCTCACCACCGAGCTGCAGACGCGCCAGTCCGAGTTGACGACCAAGCAGGAAGAACTGCACAACACCAACGAGGAGCTGCAGGAGAAGGCCCAGCTGCTCGAGAACGAGAAGAAGCAGGTCGAGGCGAAGAACTTCGAGATCGAGATGGCGCGCCGCGCGGTCGAGGAGAAGGCCGAGCAGCTTGCGCTGACTTCCAAGTACAAGAGCGAATTCCTCGCCAACATGAGCCACGAATTACGCACGCCGCTCAATTCGCTGCTCATCCTGTCGAAGCTGCTGGCCGACAACCAGGGCGGGAACCTCAACGAGAAGCAGACCGAGTTCGCGCGCACGATCCACGGCGCGGGGACAGATCTGCTCAACCTCATCAACGACATTCTCGACCTCTCGAAGATCGAATCCGGCACGGTGTCGATCGAACTCGGCGACATGCCGCTCGCCGCTTTGCAGCAGCACATTGAGCGTACGTTCCGCCAGTTGGCTTCGGAAAAGGGCCTGGCCTTCAACGTCAACTTCTCGACGGAATTGCCGCAGTCGATCCATACGGATGAAAAGCGGTTGCAGCAGGTCGTGCTCAACCTCCTGTCCAATGCGTTCAAGTTCACTGCGCGCGGAAGGGTCGAACTCGATGTCGGGATCGCGACATCGGGCTGGAACACCACTCATCCCGTTCTTCGAGATGTAACCGAAGCTCTCGCGATTTCCGTGCGCGACACCGGGATCGGCATTCCATCCGACAAGCAGAAACTCATCTTCGAGGCATTCCAGCAGGCGGACGGCACTACCAGTCGCAAGTATGGTGGCACCGGGCTCGGCCTGTCGATCAGCCGCGAAATCGCCGGCTTGCTCGGCGGCGAGCTTCAGGTCAGCTCGACACCCGGCGAAGGGTCGACGTTCACGCTGTTTCTGCCCCTTCGCGCCGCCAGTGCGCCAGCCCTTTCGCATCCGGTGGCCAGCGATGCCGCGCCGATCCTTCCAGTGGCGGAACCGACCGACGACCGCGGCAACCTCGGCAAGGACGCCGTCGTGCTCATTGTGGAGGACGACCCAACGTTCGCGTCGATCTTGCTCGACATGGTCCATGGGGAAGGTCTCAAGGGCGTGATTTCGCCCACCGGCAGCGGAACGACCGCGCTCGCCCGCAAGATCAAGCCCGCCGCCATCACGCTCGACCTGGGTCTCAGCGACATGGACGGCTTTGTCCTTCTCGACCTCCTTCGTGGCGACGCCGAGACCGCGGCGATCCCGATCTACGTCATTTCTGGCGGCGAACTGGCCGAGGACGCGCGCAGCCTGGGCGCAACCGACGTGATCGAAAAGCCTGTCGAGCGCGAGCGGCTGACCCAGCTCTTCAAGGGTGTGGCGCAGCGCAAGCCGCGTAAGGCAGCATCATCCAAGTCACGCAAGAAGGCCGCCGTTCCGGCAAACGAGCTTGCCGGCAAGCAGATCCTCATCGTCGATGACGACATCCGCAACATCTACTCACTGACCAGCGTGCTCGAAGCGCGCGGTGCTTCGGTCATGCACGCGGAGCGCGGTCAGGAGGCGATTGACCTGCTCGAAAGTCATCCCGGGATCGATGTCGCTCTGGTGGACATCATGATGCCCGAAATGGACGGCTACGAAACGATGCGGCGCATCAGGGCCAAGCCGCTCATCGCGAAAATTCCGCTCGTCGCCGTCACTGCCAAGGCCATGGTCGGCGATCGCCAGAAATGCCTCGATGCGGGCGCCGACGACTACGTCGCCAAGCCGGTCGATGTCGACGTGCTGATGGCACTGTTGCGGGTGACGTTCGAGAGGGCAGCGCTTGATCGACCGGATGGTCGGCGCGCGAAAAAGGCAGCTGCGTGAACCAGGCCGTGATCAGCGACAGCCCTGCCAAAATCCTGATCGTCGACGATGACGAACGAAACCTGCTTGCCCTCTCCGAAGTCCTCGCGCCGATTGCCGAAGTCGTTTGCACCAGCTCCGGGCGCGATGCGCTGCGCCAATTGCTGCGCGAGGAATTCGCCGTCATCCTCCTCGACGTCTTCATGCCCGATCTCGACGGGTATGAGACCGCCGCGCTGGTCCGCCAGCGCGAGCAGACGGCGCGCACGCCGATCATCTTCCTGTCGGCCGTCAACAAGGAAACCGAGCACCTGATGCGCGGTTACGAGATGGGCGCGGTCGATTACGTGTTCAAACCCGTCGACCCGATCGTCATCAAATCGAAGGTCGCGGTGTTTGTCGACCTGTTTCGCACCCGGCGCCAGCTCGAGACCAGCGAGAAGCGGCAGGCATCGATCCTGCGTGCGCTGCCCATGGCGATTTACGAGATCACCGACCGCAACGGTGAAATGTTCCGCCAGTTTCGCGGCGGCGACCTGGCCCATTTTCTAGGCGACGAAGCGGACTCGGTGCTCAGGGGCGACCGCGAATGGCATGAATGGGTCCACCCGGACGACCGTCTGCGCCTGTCACAGGATGCCGAGCGCGGGAGCGACAGCGTAGTTGTCGAATACCGCTGGATCGGCCCCCAGGGATCGCGCCACCATATCCTCGACCAGCGGGTGCGAACCGGTAGCGGCGCTGCGCCTGGCTGGGCTGGGTCGCTGCTCGACATCACCGAGCGCAAGGAGCTGGAAGCGCGGCTGGTCCATGCCGGCAAGCTCGACGCGCTGGGCCAGCTCACCGGCGGTGTCGCCCACGATTTCAATAACCTGCTCGCCGCCATGCTCGGCGGGATCAGTATCCTTGAACGTAGGCTGGAACTGGGCGAACGGGAGCAGCTGGTGGTCGACCAGATGCGCCACGCGGCAACGCAAGGGACCGAGCTGGTCCGGCGCATGATGGCCTTCGCCCGTCAGCAGGAATTGACCCCCAGCAGTATCGACCCGGCGAGCCTGTGCGATTCGGTGGCCGGACTCGTGAATCATACCCTTGGCGGCAACGTCGAGGTCGTCTGGGACTGCCCCGACGAAGGGCACAATCTGTTCGTCGATCGCGGACAACTGGAACTGGCGGTGATGAACCTCATCATCAATGCGCGCGATGCAATGCCGGACGGCGGCACGATCCATGTCTCGATTTCCGAGGGAAAGACTGCTGATCCCGACAAGCCGATGCTGAGCATCGTAGTCGCGGACACCGGGACGGGCATCCCCGACGACATCCTTGCCAAGGTCATCGAGCCGTTTTTCACCACCAAGGAGGCGGGCAAGGGCACGGGCCTCGGACTGTCGATGGTGTCGGGCTTCGCGCACCAGTCCGGCGGGGAGATTCGCATAGACAGCAAGCTCGGCAAGGGCACTCGGATCGAGCTCATCCTGCCGGCGACCCGGGCCGAAGCAAGCGAGGGCACGTCAGCAACCGGGTCCAACGAAGACCTTGAATGGATCAAGGGGAAGACATTCCTGCTGATCGATGACGACGATGCGGTCCGCGTCGTGCTCGGCGAACAGTTACGCGATGCAGGGGGAACCGTGCGCGATTTTGCCAGTGGCAATGCGGCGATAGCTGACGTCGAGCGCGATCGGACAGCTGTCGATTTTGTGCTGAGCGACTTCGCGATGCCCGGCTTCGATGGGATCAAGACCTTGCGAAAGCTTGGCGAACTCATCCCCGAGGCTCGCCGAGTGCTTATGACTGGGAACGCCGACGATCCGCGCCTGACAATCACCAAGGATGTTCCCGTCCTGCGCAAGCCGCTGAGCCTGCAGCAGTTAACGGAAATCATGACCGCGTAAGTCGCTGAACTTCTCTCCACCCTGGCGACGGGCCGAAAGGCTGATTTGCGCCCTAAACCGCCCAATAGCTGACAGTCGGCAGCCGGCCCGTTAGCGGTTAGTGTGCTTTCGGTCGGCGCGCCACCCGCTGGCCGATCTCGCAAAAGCCTAAAGGAGCTAAAGTAGCATGGTAGCCGCACGGGCGGCGCCATCCCGCTCAACGTGGCGAACCCTGACGGGTGCCCCGACCATTTCGACCATCGCCCGCGCCAGGACGTCGAGCTCCGCATCGGCGTAACGCATCCTGCGGCCCGCCCGCAAGGCGTCCAGGCGCGCGGCAACATGGACGTTCTGTTCGAAATGACGGTCGAGCGGAAAATAGAGGGAGGTCGTTCGCGTCCACGTCTCCGCCGGCGACGACGGGTCGTCCGATCTGGCTATGAGCGCTGAGGTTGCTCGGCATCGACGTCAGCCACTTGGGTTGCCAGTTGATGCAATGACCGCGAAAGGCGCGGCGCCTGCATCAGGGCCGGCACCTGAGACGACAGTTCGCGGGCAAAAAAGCCGATCGGGCCCATGCTTGCGGTCATCCTTTTTCCGGCCTCCCCATGAAGCCAAACACCCCACGCTGCGGCAACGAAGGGCTCACTCCCGCGAGCCATCAAGGCTGCGATAAGCCCCGCAAGCACATCCCCCGAGCCACCCGTGGCGAGCCCGACTCCACCCCCTTGATAATGCAGGACTTCGCCGTCGGGAGAGGCGACGAAACTTTCGCCGCCCTTGTGGACGATCACCGCCTGGAGAAAATCTGCTGCCTTCTTCGCGCTTCCGGCTGGGTCGGTGGCCAGTTCGCTATCGGCGCAAGCAAGTAGACTCGCCAGTTCATCCGGATTAGGCGTCACGACAAGCTCTCCGCGATACGTTCGCAGTGTTTCCGCGCGCTCACGAATGGCGTGAATGGCAACCGCGTCGATTACTACATGTTGGCGGTCGAGCAGCTTAGCAAACAGCGCGTGGAGTATGGCACCGGCACGCTCGGGCGAACCGATCGCCGGGCCGATCACCACGCTATCGCAGAGTTCGAGAGTGTGGGAGAGGCATACGATCCCGTCGGGATCGATTTCTCCATCGTCCCCTTCGCCGAGCGCAAGGATGCCTGCCTCGGGGAAGGCAATGCCGAGGGCGATCGCGCAGCTCTCTATGGTAGCGAGCTGCACCTTGCCGGCGCCGGCCCGAAGTGCTGCTTCGCCGGTCAGCAGTAATCCACCGGGCACGCCGCGAGAGCCGCCGATCGCCACGACGTGCCCGCGACTGTCCTTGTCGGTACCCTCGCCATGGACAGGCAAGGGATGATCGCGCAGCCAGGCGGCATCGATCTGGGTGGCACTCGCGGGTTCAGCCACGCGCCGCGACCATTGCGTCGGGGGCACTGGTAACCGCGGCGGCATCATCCAAAGGCGCCGTGACATTGTATTCGCTGAGCACGAGCGTGCCGTCCTTTCCCGCCCCCGCATCGAAGCGATATTCGGTCACGCCACAATTGCTCACGTCGCCAAGGGTGTCGATTGCCAAGATTTCGGCCTCGCTCAGGTTCTCGATGATGTAGCGCAGACAAAGGACCACAACCTGATGCGCCACGATCATCACCGGACGCCCACCGTAATGGAGCGACACAGTGTCCATCAGCGAGCGGAGGCGCAGTATCACATCGCACCAGCTCTCGCCCCCGGGGGGGCGATGGTAGAACTTTCCAAGAAGGCTGCGGAATTCGGCCTGTTCGGGAATTTCTGCGGCGATGCCGGCGGCAGTCAGGCCGTCGAGAATGCCGAATTCTTTCTCCCGCAAGCGCTCGTCGATGCATATTTTTTCATTCGCATTGCAGCCGCCGGCCGCCCGGAACAGCTGCGCGGTTTCTTGCGCGCGCGCATAGGGAGAGGCGAGCATTACGTCGGGTTTGATGTCGCGCCGGGCGAACCATTTGCCAAGTGCGGTCGCCTGGTCGCGCCCCAGGCTGGAAAGTGGGATGTCAACATCGCGCGCGCTCAGGGTGATCCGCAGGGCACCTGAGGCATACGCCGAGTCACGCGCAACATTGCCGGCACTTTGGCCGTGGCGGACCACCCATAACACCGAGGGCCAGCGTGGGGTCATGGCTGGAGATGCGGATTGAGCTGGCATTTGCAGGTCATGGGAGCTCAACCATCGGAAGTGCCCGCGGTTTCAACGCAGCAGCCTGCGCGGCCTTCGGCCCTGAACTCGCATGCGGCCTGCGTTCGCTGCACGAGCATCACCGTGATGACTCCGCGTCGAACGGACAGTGTAAGCGTGTGCGGAATGCCTGCTTTCGTCGCTCCCGGTGCTGAGAACAGTCTGTCCCCTCGCGGCCCGGTCTCAGACAAGCACGGATCATTGGCATCGGGCCTCGAAACTCGCACCCGCATCGTGTGGCTAATCACGCTGGATGGGCATAAATCATTTCAACGGGAAATAATCGGCGAGCTTGGCAAGGCTATCGCGTGCACTGATGTGGTGAATAAACACGCCACCCACTTCCTCCCACCGTTCTCGGTGACGGGTCTGATCGTCAACGAGGACGTCCCCGTCGCGTGCGTGATCGCGCTTGTCCCGCGCCATCGTCGTTATGATGCGGGTTCCAGGGAAATATTGCGCCGCCCATCGCACCTTCTGGTCGGCAGCCCAGTTACCGCGCGGCAAGCCTGTGAGGATAATGGGATCGAGATGGCGGACTGCTTGTAACAGGTCCATAGCATCCTCCATCAACGGCAGGCCGAAGTAAAAGTCTGGGGCCGTGGCGAGCTTTTGCCAAAACCGTCCAAGTCCGTGACGACTTTCGAAAACCCGTGGGGGCAAGCCAAGAACCGCGGTTGCGCCTTTGTCGAAGTTCGCCAGCACCCCATCGCAATCGAGATAGAGTTGTCTCAAGGGAGACGTGCTCCCACGAGCCGGATCGGTATCGGTTGATTCAGACTCATCCAGTTCTGAGCCGCTAAAACGTCATTGCTTTCTTTCGCACGCCGTCCGGTCGCCAAGGACCAGGTGATGTGGAAGGTGCTGCCATCAGGGCGATCGGGAGACCCGTCAATCGAGACAACTAGCGCCTCCAAACCCTCCCCATCGTCAACATGCCCGATGGCGAAAGCGTCGGCATCATCAGGAAGCGGCGTATCTGCGGCGACCTTGGCGGCAAGAGTAACGTGGTCAGCGACCGTGCGTGCGTATGCAGGCTGAAACCGTTCCAGCAAGGCGATGCGGTCGACATGCAGTAATCTCCATCCCACCACAGTATGGCCAGGCCGGGCGGCGGCGACGATCTGGAAGATCGAACTCATGGTCTGGCAACCGGGTGTTCGCCTCCCAGTTCCCGCCTCGTGACCAGGTCCGGGATGCCGGAGCTATTGTGTCGCGGTCTATCGCCACCCACCCGCAAAACGCTAGACGACGACGTGCCTAGGCTTCGTGGACCAAGGGTATCCAGAGTTTGACTGAGGCGAGAGCGGCGAAGCCGAGATAGGATTCTTTGGTTTTGTCGTATCTGGTCGCGATGCGGCGCCGGTTCTTGCGTTTGTTGAACAGGCGCCGCATCGGATTGCGCCACTTGTATTTCGTGGGGTCGTGTGGGGCGGGATTGCGCCTGTTGATCTTGGCCCGGATCACCGGCGCGACACCTGCTGCTTCGATCTACTCGCGGATCACATCGGCATCGTAGCCCCGATCAGCCAGAAGAGCCTCGATCCGGCCGTTTATCATGCGGAACAGCGGAGCGAAGCTCTTCACATCGTGGGCCTGTCCGGGTGTCAGCACGAAGCCGAGCGGGAGGCCTCTGGCATCGCACCTTGCGTGGAGCTTGGTGGTGAAGCCGCCTCGCGATCGGCCAAGCGCCTCGGTTTGCTGAGTCCCCTTTTCATGCCGACGCGTCTGGCCGTCACTGCTTTTCCGGAGGTCGCATAAATGCTGGCGGCTGCACGGCGAGATAAACCGTGCTCCAGAGCTGGGCAGCGTTCGATTCGTCGACATCGTCGCGCCCCGCGCCGAAGGGGACCAGTCGATAAGCGCCATCGCGGTAAGCCCATGACCAGAGTTCGGAGTTCGCGACCTCCTTGGTGGCGAGGATCGCGCGCCAGAGCGTCGTCTGGGCGTCCGTGAGCCGGAGGCGCGTGCTTGGCCGCAGATCGGTACGGGCGAGCTGCCGCTCCAGGCCCGCGGCAAGGACCGCCTGCTGCCAGGACCAGACCACGGCGCCATGATAATGGGCGGGCGAAAACCTTGCCTGCACATCGGGCGCTACGAGCGCAGGATTGGCGACCAGCAGGCCGATGTCGGTCATCAGTCCGGCTGGAAAGGGGCGCATCATGGCCGTCACCGCGGCGTCGAGCTGAGCGGAGGACGGCTGGCCGAACAACAGCATGAAACCCTCATCGGAATGCACGATAGGAATCGGCTGACCGGCTTCGTCCAGCGCAATGGCGTGGAACGACAGTGCGTCGCCCCCCAAGGCGGCGACCGCCGGCTCCGCGGGCACGCCAAGGCTGGCTGCATAGCCGCGGATCGCCGAAATTGCCGTCGCAGTCGGCATGGACACGCGGAAAAGGCCCGGCGCGCGGCTGCGCCAGACCTGAGCCATCGCCGCGACGCGGCCGAAGGCGCGGTGGTCCGCTGGGGACATATATGGTTGGAGAAGTCTGGCGGCGTGCATCCGCTGCGCCGCTTCCAGCGCCGCGGGTACGAACACGGCGTTCACATCAAAGGGGTAGCGGCCGCCGCCGAGACCTTCGTGGCTGTCCCGCCATTGGCCGGCCGGCCGGCCTGGTTTGAGCGCGATGAGCCGACCCACCCCGGGGTGGTCTGCAAAGGGCTGCGCCTGAGCGAGCACGAAGCGCAAATTGCGAACCAGGGCTTCGCCAACCCGCACGTCCGTTCCTTGGCGCGCCTCGCTCGGGATCGACTGCGCGAGATAGGCGCGGGCAGCGCCCGGCTTTGCGTGATCGAGCAGGTAACTCGCCGCCACCGGCGCGAGCATGAAATCGTCGTCGATCATGAGGTAGTCGAGTTCGGCTGCGTTGCCGCGTTCACTCGCGCGCCGCTTTTCCACGATCGCGAATTCGGAAATGCCTTCTTCGTGCGCGACTTGCCCGTTGCCGTCGAGCCGCGCCAGCACCGAGTTGAGGCCGGCCTCAATCGCCGCCGGCTGCAAGGCTGGCATCAGAAGCCGCACCGACATCAGCGTGTCGCGGCCGAAATAGGTGTTGAAGCGCCAAGACCCGGCCAGAAACTTCTCGCGGTAGCTTAGGAACCGGAGCGCATTGCGGGCCGCGGGATGGGCGGCGGCGGACCCGTTGAGCAGTTCAGTTTCGGTCAGCCCCGTTAGTGGCTGGTCGCCAGAGGCGGCGACGATCTCCAGACGAATGCCGCCATCGGGTTCAGGAAGGATTACGCCCTTGTCCAGCCGTCCCCTCAGCACCCGAACGGTGAGCAGATAGCCGGGCGTGGCGTCGAGCCGGTCGCGCGCCCAGCTGATGCGGTCCTTGCCGACGGTCATCGGCGCCGCCACCTCCGGCGGAAACTTCGCCATTGCCTGATAGTCGCGCAGGTAACGGACGTTGGACAGAACGGCCTGCTTTACCGAGAGCCGCGGCGCGTCCATCGTGGCCACGGCGCGGATACCGTGGAGCGGACGCCCCTTGCTGTCGCGCAGTGTCACGGGCTGTGGCGGCGTTTCCAGCCTCCAACTGGCGGCGTCCGGTAACGGTTCGAACCACACCGCGACCCCGCTGTTGCCGGCGGGGAAGGCCACTAGGATGCGCGGGTCGGCGCCGTTTCTCAGCACCAGATGCGCCGCGACCGGCCCTTGGCGCACGAGCGCGTTGATATTGAGACCCTCGACGCGCTGATAGGCGAGGTCAGGGGCCGCCTGCTGCTCGGCCAGGGCATCTGTCCCACCGGCCATAGCCAGAGTGCCCGCCAGAACGCACCACACCGCGTTTCTCATCGCCTTCTCCTCACGCCCCCAAGGCGGCCAGTATAGCCTCAGACCTTCAGTGTGATGGACCCACCACAGATCGGCCCCACGTTGCCCCGGGCGTGGGGAAAACCGGATCGGTGGCTAGGGCAATGGTCTGATGGTGGACTGCCGCTACTTTCGCTCCAGACGTCGAAACCCACCGAGCGAGACCAGCAACAACGCCATCGGCAGAATCGAAAGATAGAACGCTGTCTGCCCGTCGAAAGCGGCGAAAACCTGTCCTGTCACATAGGATCCCGTTGTGCCGCCTAAGGCAGAAAACACCACCAGCAGCCCGGTCATCGCGGCATGGTCGGGCTTGGGCAAGGCCGAGAGCATGGCTGAATTGATCGCCGGATAGATTGGCGCGAGAAACAGCCCGATCAAGGGCAGGATGAAGGCGGCGAGGGGCGCGCTGAGCCAGCCGACGTTGGGATCGGGGACCAGTCCGCCCGTCAGCGGCAGGCTGACAAGAACCAGGCCAGCCATGGCGATGATGCATAGGTTGACGAGCGGATACCAGCCGATCCGGGTCAGCACTGCGCTCGCTCCAAGGCGGCCGATGGCGAGCGACGCGGCAAAGATGCTCGCGGCCTGCACGCTCATCGTTGTCGGCAGGTGCAGGACCTCGTTGTTGAACGTCGGAAGCCATGTGCCGATTGCCTGTTCGATCAGGACATAGAGGAAAGCGGACGCGACGAAGACGATGACCAGCGGACGGGCGACCAGTTTCACCATTGCCACGAAGTCACCGACAGGGTCGCTCTCTGCCCGTACGGCTTCGCTTTCATCGAGCCGAATCGAGGCGAGCAAGAGCACGATGAGTATGCTGATCGCTGCCAGCAGCCAATAGACCCTGACCCAGCCCATGCCCGCCGGGTCGGACGGATCGATGAAAACGCCGAAAATCCAATACCCCGAGAGCACGCCCACCATGAACATGCCTTCGATGAGATTGGTCAGGCTCGCGTGTTGCTTGGAATTGTCTGTGACGAGACCGATGGTCGAATAGACGGAGACCTTTACAAGCGCAAAGGCCACGCCGGTGATTGCGAATAGGGCCTTGGTCATGGCGAAAACCGGAAGCATGGGCATAGCGAGGCAGGCCACGGCGGTCGAAGCCGTGCCCAGCATCATCGCGCGCCTGTATCCGAGTCGGGGCAGGAAGGAAGCGACCAGGAGCGAAGCGATGGCTATCGGCAAATCCTTGAACGCCTCGAGAATTGCCGCGCTCGCCTTCGTCTGGCCCATCGTCGAGATGGACTGCAGAATTACGGTGCCGACGCTGTTCAGCAGGATGCCGAACAGCATGTAGGTGAGCACGAGGGCCACTATGATACGCGTATGCCGCATGCCAGCCATCCCCACTTCCCCATGAGCAAGAGCGCCGGTTCGAGCATCCGAACCGGCGCTCTTTCAATAACCGCCGGTCAATCGGGATTTAGAAGTCATAACCGATGGAGAACCTGATCGAACGGCCCAGAATGGGGCGGCCGTTGGCAGCGGTCGGGCTGCGCGGGTCGCCTTCGGTCAGGCCTTCGCTGTCGAGCAGATTGTCGGCATGAACTCGCGCAAAGAGGCCCATCGGCGCTTCTACTCTCAGCCCCAGATCGACCTTCGTAAAGCCGTCGAGAGTGACTGTATTGGCAAGGTCGCTAAACCGATCTCCGACCAGTGCTGCCGCGCCATAGAGCGTGGCGCTCCAGCCGTTGAAATCGAAATCGTAGCTCGGCGAAACCCGCAGCTGCCAATCAGGCTGGCGCAACACCTTGTTGCCGATGATCGCCGGGTTGGAGGAATCGGTCACCTCGGCATTCTGCCAGGTTCCGAGCAGCCCCAGATTGAACCCGCCGACGCTCAGTCGCCCATCGAGTTCCACGCCGTAGGATCGGGTTTTGAAGGCGGTCGCGGGTGTCGTCCCGCCGACTACGCTGTCGAAGGAATCGTTGGTGTTGCGGAAGCCTGTCGCGAAGATGCTGAATAGGGGTGTGCTGTATTTCACCCCAAGCTCGATCTGCTTGATCGAATTCACATTGAGGTTGTTTTCGCGGATGTCGTCGAAATGCGGCATCACGAATCCGTCCGAGTAGCGGGCGAAAGCGCCGAAATCGTCCGTGAACGCGTAATTGCCCGCGAAGGTGTACGCCCAAGCGGCGTCTTTAAGCTTGGTGTTGAGATCCTCCGTTCCGTCCGGATAGCCAGGCCCCGCATCGAGGCGATACCGAAGCGTGATCCATTCGCGCCTGACACCGGCATCAAGGCGCAGCTTTTCCGTCACCTCGAGCGAGTTCGCGGCATACAGCGCGTTTACGTCCGCCTTGCCGGTGGAATCGATGCCGTAAGCCCAGCATCCCGATCCCGAACCTGCCGCCTGCAAATCGGAACAGCTGACATTGGCGGCGAGGAAATCGCCGTTCTGGACGTTATGAACCGGTGTGAAGTTGCCGAGAGTCCAGAAATCCTTCGAGGAGAAGTTGGAGTGATAATAACCTAGGGTCGTCTCATTTCCGCCGAACCTCAATCCGACCGAGAGGTCGTTGACGAGCGATTCCAGGTCCTTCTTGACCACCCAATGCCCATAGTTCTGAACGAATTCGGTGCCGCTCAGCGCGACTCCCCCTCCCGTCGAGGCGGTGCCCGCCGCACGTGCGCCATTGGCCGGCAATGCGGAAACCCGTACCGGTGCCCCATCGGGCACGAAACCGAACGTATCGGCCGACCCGTTAGTCATCGAGAAATTGTTCCGCAAAGTGATGGAATCGGAAACGTCCAAGTCGATGTTGAGACCGGAAACATTGCCGCGCCAACCGCGCCCGTTCTTGAAATCGAAGGTTTCGGTGTCTCCCGCAGCGTTGATCCGCAGCGTTCGGAAACGGGTTGCATCGCCAAGTTGCGAGAACGTGCCAAGGTCATTGCCGGAGATCAGGGACATCGGCAGGTACCACTGACCGACGTCGTCGGTCTGTCGGGTCCAGAGGTTGATCTTTCCGATCCCCGCGCGGTAGGTCAGCTGGGCGGTCGCCTGCCACCCCTGCTCCGAATTGAATTGCGCATTGCGAATGCCTGGCGATGTCGAATAGTAGCCGCCGACCATGAAATAGAGATCATCGGCCACCCGCCCGCTAAGCACCGCGTCGCCCTGGAGCAAGCCGTAATCCGATGTCGAGAACATGACCCGGCCTTCGGTTTGCTCGCCCCCTTCCTTCAAGCGGAAGTTCAGCGTTACGCCGGGCTCACCGCGACCGAAAACCGCGTTGGGCCCCCCGCGCAACGCCTCGACCGAGGCCACGGTTTCATCGGACCGGAAGATCGAACTCTGCTCGAAAAACGACAGCATGGGTGTGCCATAAATCGGCGAACCGTTGATCGCGAGCGTGACGTAGGGGGCGTCACCCCCGCCCGGAAGACCGCGAACGTCGATATTGGCCCCGGCCTTGCCGCCCGAGCTTTCCGCCCAAACACCGGGGACGAGCGTGAAGACTTCCGCTGTGCTCTTGGGGGCGGCTGCAAGCAGGTCGTCGGCGCCAATCGTCGTGATCGCAAAGCTCGCATCCTGTTTGCGCAGCTCCGAACCGCCGGGTGTGCCGGTCACGATGATGACGCTGTTTTCACCCTCAGTGTCGGCCGGCTTGGCTGCGCCGGCCTCTTGGGCGCTCGCCGGTGTTGCGAACGCCATCGCTACGATCGCGATGGTCGATACCATTGCACACTTCTGTCTACCGTCCTGCATTGCATCCTCCTGTGCGTTTTTGCCCTCCATCAAGTAGGAGAGTCGATTATCTGTCATGTGCAAGGGCCCACGCTCTCAGCGCACAGCTCTAATTGTCTCTGAAATGCATTTCAATCGCAAATTGCGCCGCGATGACTTATGCTGTTTGCGGGCGGGCGATGTCGTATGCTTGCAAAGCGAGCGTCACCCCATTCGTCCAGCCGAAGCCGATCTCGACTGCATACTCGCCACCGGACCCAGCGCGGCCAGCCATGAGGTCATATTTTTCGAAGATCTGGCCGGTGGCTGCGTATTGATGGGCAACAAGCCGCGTCCAGCCTCGGGCAATTGCCTTTGCCAGATCGTGCTCGCCGTAGCGGCGCAATCCCTCGCAGGCGATCCATTGCAGGGGCGCCCACCCATTCGGCGCATCCCACTGCTGGCCGCTTTCGATTAGGGTCGTCAACAAGCCGTGCGGGCGTATAAGGCTTCGCATTGCATCAACATTGGGTCCTGCGTGAACGCTGCTCGCGAGCCCGCAAAACAAGGGGAACCCGGCGGCCGCCGTGATTTGCGGGCATGCGGCGCCGAGATCGAGGTCGTAGTCGGCATAGAAACCGCCAGTCGCGTTCCAGAGGTGGCGGTTGACCGACAGCGCTCGTGCCTCTGCCCGCTCCGCAAAGCGTTGCGATACGGCCGGCTGCCCAAGTGCGGCGGCTTCGGTCGCAATCGCCTGCTCAAGCCCGAACAGCAGACTGTTCAGGTCGATAGGCACGATCCTGGTCGTGCGGATCGTGGAAAGCGTCCGGCCGTCTCCAAGCCAACGGGAACTGAAATCCCATCCGCTCTCAGCAGCGGCGCGGATGTTGCGCCAAAGGACAGATGCGCTTTCGGCATTCATCCCCTGGGCCAATTCGACATCCTCGATCCACGATTCGTCGCGCGGCACGGCAGAATCGTCCCAGTATCGGTTTAGGAGCGATCCATCAGCGAGCCGGACAACCCGGCGGGATTCCCCTCCCGGAGCCAGATCCCGTTCTCCGTCCATCCAGAAGGCGTGCTCCTTGCACATGAGCGCAAGCCGCCGTTGCCGGGCCTCGGGTGTCTTGGTCTGAGAAAGTCCCGCGACCAGAAAGAAAACCGGTGGGTGCGAACGGCTGAGATAGTAGCTGCGCGACGCATTGGGAATGTGGCCGAAGCGATCGAGCAGACTGCCGAAATTGGCAATGTGATCTTCAATCACGTCTTGTCGGCCCGACAGACTGTGACCCAGCAGGGTGAAATAGGTGTCCCAGTAATAGAGTTCGCGAAACCGGCCACCCGGGACAATGAATGGTCGAGGTAGCTGCAGTGCGGAACCATGCGACGGCACGGTGTCGGCACGGCGCGTCAGCCGGGGCCATAAGCGCTCGATATGGTCCGCCAGCGAACCGCCGCTTTCGACCTTTTCGCCGTGGGCCTGGGGCAGCTCGAAGTTCGATGCCACGAAATCCTCCAGTGCCGCCCGCGCGAACTGATCTGTCGCCGCCCAGTCTGCCATGATCGCGTCGGGTTCACGACGCGGCACCGCATCCGCAAAGGTCTTCGAATCGCGGAATAACCTTCGCGACTGAACTGCTTTGAATAGTTCACCAAATCGCTCGGACGGAGCAGGGACCAAGGAATTCTCGCTCATCTGCCGCTACGACCCCCAGTATGTCTTGCCATTGCGGACATCGCCACGTCCAAACGCCTGTCCAAAATGCCGTGAGTCCTCGCCTAGATTGTCGTGAAATGCATTTCAATAGCCTTGGCGTTCGGCGTTGCCTTGCAGGGCCAACTATGCTTCGCTTCGGCAAAGCAGAAAATGGTAGTCCCTCCTCGATCAAATCTGCGGCCACTGAAAGGCAGCTCGCGAGTAATGAAAGAAAAAAGACCTAGGCCCCCTCGACTTACCATGGAAGACATTGCGCGAATCGCGAACGTCTCGAAGCCAACGGTGTCGCGAGCGTTAAGCGGAAGCCCCCTGGTCTCCGATGAGAAGCGCGAGCAGATAGCGAAGATTGCGCGCGAGCACGGCTATGCGGTCAACCGCAATGCCCAAAAGTTGCGCCAGTCGCGAACCAACACGATCGCTGTCATGCTCGATTTCGGCTCACACCGGCATGGCGCGATTGGCGATCCTTTCATCTTTGAACTGCTGGCCGGTGTTTCCGAGGCCCTCTCGGTACGCGATGTCGACTTGCTGCTGTCGCCCTCGGGACTCGAGACCGCCGGCGACTATGTCGACTTCTACCGATCCAGGAATGCGGACGGGTTCATTATCATCGGCCAAGGGCACCGGGAACGGATGCTGCGCGACCTCTCCCGTCGCGATGTGCCGATGGTTGTCTGGGGAGCGGTCATGGCCAAGTCACCTTACTGTGCAGTAGGGAGTGACAACTTTTTGGGTGGGCGGCTAGCCGGTCAGCGGTTTCTCCAGAAGGGGTGCCAGAACTGGTTGTTTGTCGGCAACACGAGCCATGACGAAATTCGGCTACGATATGACGGATTAATGGAGGCGGCGACGCAAGGCAGCGACGTCGCCGTTGAACTTCTGAACATCGATGTGATGGCCTTTACGGAAACTCATGATCGGGCGCTGGAGTATCTCGATGCCAAGAAGCGGCCCGACGCGGTATTCGCCTTCTCGGACACAGCCGCAATGGCAATCATCAGCGCATTCCGGCAACGCGGACTGGTGGCGCCGGATAACTATGCCTTGGTGGGCTACAATAACATCCCTCCCAGCGAACACTACAATCCCGCAATCAGTACTATCGAGCAGAACACCCATTCAGCGGGCGCGATCCTGGTCGAAAAGCTGATGCAGATGATCGAGGGCGGTAAGCCCAAGTCGGCAATGCTCCCCACCCGTCTGATACAAAGGGAGACGTGCTGACCACGCATTTACAGCCCCAATCGCGGTAAATGCCTGCTCAAAGTAGACGAGATACTACAACCCCTCGAAGTCGCTCTGACTTTCGCATTTTTCCCGACATTGAGCACTGGCCGACTAATGTTGAGTGCGGTCAGGTCTGTAACGCCGATCCGTCCGCCCAAGGCCGCCCCCCAAAGCCAGCCTTGAATCAACGACCCAGTCCACAGTCAAGCTTTGTCCACGAATCCTCGTAAATGATCTGTGCTCACTGCGTCGATAGGCGCTTTGAGCGTCGATGAAGCATAGGTGTTGAACTCTGTGGTTTAGAACGGTCCGTCATGACCCGTATATCTGGCGGAGAGGGTGGGATTCGAACCCACGGTACCGTTGCCGGCACACCGCATTTCGAGTGCGGCGCATTCGACCACTCTGCCACCTCTCCGCGAAGGGCTCATGCACGGGGCGCGGGGCGCCCGGTTGGCCGGAAGCGAGCGCCGTTAGCGGCTCGTCCGCCCTTTGCCAAGCGGCAAGAGCGCCACAGCCCCGCGAAAAATGGGGACGAGCGGCAGCCCTCGCCTTGTGCGCGAGCCGCGCGCGCCCATATCATGCGCCCATGCAGCGCTCGCATTACTTCTCCGCCCAGGCCGGCCGCACGATCGAGGCGCCGCAGAACGCGCGCACCCTGTTCGCGCTGGGCGACGTGGTGAAGCACCGCCTGTTCGACTTCCGCGGCGTCGTCTTCGACATCGACCCGGTCTTCGCCAACAGCGAGGAATGGTACGCCGCTATTCCGGAAAACATCCGGCCCGACCGCGAGCAGCCCTTCTACCACCTCTTCGCCGAGAACGAGGAAGGGTCCTATGTCGCCTATGTCAGCCAGCAGAACCTCGTCACCGACGCGCGCGGCGGCCCGGTCGAGCACCCCGAGGTCGCCCAGATGTTCGAGCCGTTCGACAATGGTCGTTACCGCCTGCGCCGCGGGTTGACGCACTGAGCCCAGTGCTCAGCTCCTGAGCTTCCAGCCCGATCGAAGCACGCGGTAGGTCCCGAAGGCCAACACCGCGTTCAGCACCAGCAAGCCCATCGCGGCCCAGGCCACGTGGTCGGCCCCGCCCATGTCGCTGCTGCCGAGAAAGCCGTAGCGGAAGCCCGAGATCACATAGAAGAACGGGTTGAAGCGGCTGACCGTCTGGAACACGCCGTGGAGGTTCTCGATGGTGTAGAACGTGCCCGAGAGCAGGCTGAGTGGCGCGATCACGAAATTGGTGACCGCCGCGTTGTGGTCGAACTTCTCCGCCCAGATAGAGGCGAGGAGGCCCATCAGCGCGAGCAGCATCGATCCCATCAGCCCGAACCACGCGATCGCCCAGGGTTCCCGCACATGGAGGTGCACGCCGGGATAGAGCAGCATCGCCGCCGCCACGGTGAACCCCACCAGCACCGCGCGGGTGATCGCCGCGCCCACGATGCCGGTCATCAGCTCGCCTTCGGAAAGCGGCGGCATCAGCAGATCGATGATCGTGCCCTGGATCTTGCCCGACAGGAACGAGAAGGAGGAATTGGCAAAGGCGTTCTGCATCATGCCCATTACGATGAGGCCCGGCGCGACGAAATCGCCGAAAGGCACGCCCAGCACCATGCGCCCCTCCCGCCCCAGCGCGACGGTAAAGATGACGAGGAACAGCAGCGTCGTGACGGCAGGCGCCCAGATTGTCTGGGTCTGCACCTTGAAGAACCGCCGCACCTCCTTCACATAGAGGCTCCACAGCCCGATGCGGTTGATGCCGGTGATGACCGGCTCGCCTCTTGCGGGAAACCCCTGGTGCCGGCCCGCGTTTCCGTTCGGAACGCTTGCCGCGTCCGGCTTGATCGCTGGAGATTGTTCGGCCATGGCGCGCGCCTAGGTCCATGACCGTCGCCTGGCAAGCCGGCAGGCACCACGACCCATTGCTGAAAGCGGATTTTTGATGAGCTGGACCGACGAACGCATCGCACGCCTCAAGGACATGTGGGAAGGCGGCGCGACCGCCAGCCAGATCGCCGAGGAACTGGGCGGTGTCAGCCGCAATGCGGTGATCGGCAAGGCGCACCGGCTCGGCCTCAAGGCGCGCCCCTCTCCGGTGAAGGAAAAGGAAAAGCCCGCGCCGGCCCCGGCTGCACCTGCCGCCACAACGCCGCGCCCGGCGCCGCGTCCGGCCCCGGAACCCGCCCGCACCGCGGAGCGTGCGGGCGCGCCTGCACGCCCGGCACCGGAGGCGCGCGCCACCGACATCCCCTCGCAGCCGATCCCCAATCGCACGCCGGACATGCCGCGCATCGTCTCGGTCGGTCCCGGCGGGTTCCTGCGGCAGGGTCCGGGCGACCAGCAACAGCCGATCCCGCCCGCGCCGCCGCGCCGGCTGGTGCCCGCCAAGCCGAGCCCGGAAATCGCGGACAAGACCAGCCTGCTCGACCTGAACGAGCGCGTCTGCCGCTGGCCGATGGGCCATCCGGGCGAGCCCGACTTCCACTTCTGCGGCGAGGCGGTGAACCCCGGCTTCCCCTATTGCGTCGAGCATTGCGGGCGGGCCTACCAGGCGCAGCTGCCGCGCGGCGCCCGCCGTCCCCCTCCGCCGCTGCCCTTCGGCGGCCCGCGGGTTCGCTGAGCGAGAGCCGCGCCATCCCGCTTGGCGCGGCATCCCCACACGCTATGATGGCGGCCCCGGACAGGAGCCGCCATCGATGCCCATCCCGCTTCACGCCGCCTTCGTCCCCAGCGCCCTCCAGATGCTGGGCACCTGCGATCACCTGATCGCCAAGGCGAAAGCCTGGTGCGGAGAGACCGGCTGCACCGAGAGCGAACTGGTCGGATGCCGCATCCACGACGAGATGTTTCCGCTCGCCTACCAGCTCAAGAGCGTCGCCGTGCATACGGCGGGCGCGATCGAGGGGGTGCGCGCGGGCGTGTTCCGCCCAGACGTCACGCCGCCGCCGGAGGATTTCGCCGGGCTCTCCGCGCAGATCGCCGCCGCGCGCGAGACGCTGACGGCGCTGGACGAGGCTGAAATGGAGGGTTGGACCGGCCAGCCGATGCGCTTCGAGTTCCGCGACTACCGCATGGACTTCAGCGCCGAGGACTTCCTCCTCAGCTTCAGCCAGCCCAACTTCTATTTCCACGCCGCCACCGCCTACGACATCCTGCGGATGAAGGGCGTTCCGGTGGGCAAGCGCGATTTCATGGGCGCGGTGCGGGTGCAGGCGGCCTAGCGCTTTGCAAGCGTGGGGGGAGAGCGACAGGGTGACAGGTGTCACCCATGTGTCACCCTTCCACTTTTCTCGCCAAGCTACTGTGAAACAGGCATTATTATCGCCGGGAAATGCGCAGGGGTGACACATTGCCGTTCCATGGCGATTTTTCCCTAGAGCCTGCACGCGTCGTCCGGTCTCACCGACCGGTGCGGGGGCATTTTGGAAGAGGTCGCGCAAATCCATCGACCAGCATGAGCCACAACAGGGGCGATGTAGGAAAGCCGTTTCAGCGCCGCTGTAGGAGTTACCGAGGCGAAAATCATTCGCGGGGTCGCAGGTTTCGGCGATGCAGAAAATGTCGGCTAGGGGGTGGTAAGCAGACATCGGGGAGGGTTAGTTCACTACCTCAACGTCCTGCCCAACCTCCCGCCATTTCATCGCCGACAAGTTTAGCCCACATGCGCGCTGAATGACTGCACTGGCGGTGGCCATCGCTTGCATGGCAGGAGGAAAGGAAGCTTGGGGTAATTCAGAGCCGACGCCGGTAAACTCATGCGAGACGCGGGCGCCGCCGCCTACAGAGGCAATGTGAAGCGTGGCCCATCCAACCCCATCGTCCCACTTGTAATAGGCAAGTTGCGCAACAGGCGTTCCTTTGGGAAAAGTGCCACCGTCGCTCACGTAATCCCAACGCTCCACAGAGCCGAAACTTCGGCGCAGAGCTTGGTCAACGCAGGTGACATCAACCGGTACATTTAAGTCTCGCTTCGACTTGATGCCCCGCTCTGGTTCGCATCCCCCTAAGAGCAGCGGCAGGCAGAACAGAATGTATGGGGCGCGACTCATAGGAGCAACATAGAGCCACTTGCCGGAATGTCCGCAATGGGGTCGTAACCCGCCGCCTTGCCTACCCCTACCCCTTCGTCGCGAACCAGATCGTGTGGCGCGGGCCCTTGTTGTTGGGGCGGGCGCGGACGGTCACTTCGTCCACCGCCATGCCGCTGTCGCGCAAGCGGCGGGCGAAGGCGGGATCGGGGGCGGCGGACCACACCGCCAGCACGCCGCCGGGGTTCAGCGCATCGCGCGCCTTGCCGATGCCGGTGCGGGTGTAGAGCCGGTCGTTGGCGTCGCGCACGATGCCGTCGGGGCCATTGTCGACGTCGAGCAGGATCGCATCGTATTTGCGCGTGGTGCCGTCGACGGCGTCGTCGATCAGCGCGGCGACGTCGGCGATCACGATCTCGCCGCGCGGATCCTCGAGGCTGTCGGCGGTGAGATGCGCCAGCGGCCCCTTCGCCCAGTCGAGGATGTCGTGCACGACCTCGGCCACGGTGACGCTCCCGCCTTCCGGCAGGCGCGCGAGCGCGGCGCGGTAGGTGAAGCCGAGGCCGTAGCCGCCCACCAGCACGCGCGGACGCCTTGCCGTCACACGCTCCAGCGTCAGCACCGCGAGCTGTTCCTCGGAGAACTGCATCCGCGTCCCCATCAGCTCGTCGCGGCCGAGCATGACGACATGATCGCGCCCGTGGCTGACGAGCGTCAGCGTCCCGCCGCCGGGGACCTGCGCGGTCGCAACGGTTTCGCGCGGTAGCATGGCCCTAGCCCAAGTCCTTGCGCGTCATCTGCCGTCGTCTCTCCCGGATTTGCCGCCCCTAGCGGCTTGCGAGCGAAAGAAAAGGGGCCGCGAATTGCTCCGCGGCCCCCTTCCGTCACGTTGATGACGGGATCAGTCCTTGAGGAAGTCGGGGATGTGCGCCCCGCCCTCGTTCGAACCGCCCTCGCGATCACGCCCCCGGTCGCCACGAGGCCCGCGGTCGTCACGGCCCCGATCGCCTCTGGGGCCACGGTCGCCACGGCCACCCCGGTCGCCGCCACCGCGCGGTCCGCGACGGTCGCCGCCACGGTCACCACGGGGCTCGCGCGGTTCGCGCGGGGGACGGGTGTCCTCCAGCTCCTCGCCGGTTTCCTGGTCGACGACGCGCATCGACAGGCGGACCTTGCCGCGCTGGTCGATCTCGAGGACCTTGACCTTCACCTCCATGCCTTCCGACACGACATCGGTCGGCTTCTCGACGCGCTCGTTCTTCATCTCGCTGACGTGGACGAGACCATCCTTGCCGCCCATGAAGTTTACGAAGGCGCCGAAGTCGACGATGTTGACGACCTTGCCGTTGTAGATCTTGCCGACTTCCGCTTCCTCGACGATGCCGAGGATCCAGTTCTTGGCAGCTTCGATCTGGCCAAGGTCGGACGAGCTGATCTTGATCAGACCCTCGTCGTCGATGTCGACCTTGGCGCCGGTCTCGGCGACGATCTCGCGGATCACCTTGCCGCCGGTGCCGATGACGTCGCGGATCTTCGACTTGTCGATCTGCAGCGTCTCGATGCGCGGGGCGTGGGCCGAAAGCTCGGTGCGGGCTTCGCCCAGCGCCTTGGTCATCTCGCCGAGGATGTGCGCACGGCCGGCCTTCGCCTGGTTGAGCGCGGTCTCGAAGATTTCGCGGGTGATGCCGGCGACCTTGATGTCCATCTGCATCGTCGTGATGCCTTCGGAGGTGCCGGCGACCTTGAAGTCCATGTCGCCGAGGTGATCCTCGTCGCCGAGGATGTCGCTGAGGACGGTGAACTCGTCACCTTCGAGGATCAGGCCCATCGCGATGCCGCTGACGGGGCGGGTAATCGGAACGCCCGCGTCCATGAGGGCCAGCGAGCCGCCGCACACGGTCGCCATCGAGGACGAACCGTTCGATTCGGTGATGTCGGACACCACGCGGATCGTGTAGGGGAAGTCCTCCTTCGTCGGCAGCACCGCCCGCAGCGCGCGCCAGGCGAGCTTGCCGTGGCCGGTGTCGCGGCGCGACGGGGCACCAAAGCGGCCGACCTCGCCCACCGAGTACGGCGGGAAGTTATAGTGCAGCATGAAGTTCGAGTAGGAGAGACCCTCCAGCCCGTCGATCATCTGCTCGCCGTCCTTGGTGCCCAGCGTGGTAGTGCAGATCGACTGCGTCTCGCCGCGCGTGAACAGCGCCGAACCGTGGGCGCGGGGCAGGATGTGCACTTCGGAGACGATCGGGCGGACCTGGTCGGTCTTGCGCCCATCGATGCGGGTGCCGTCCTTGAGGATGGCCTTGCGAACGATGTCGCTCTCCAGCTTCTTCACGAGCTTGAGGCGGCCCATGTAGCCGGCCGGGTCGCTCGCCTCGAGATCGGCAAAGTGCTCGCGCGCCTTGGCGCGGGCCGCATTGATCGCGTTCTGGCGCTCGGACTTGTTGGTCAGCTTGTAGGCGGCCGCAAGATCGTCGCCGATCACGCCGCGGAGCTCTTCCAGCACCTCGGCCTTGCCTTCCACCTTGGCCAGTTCCCACGGCTCCTTGGCGGCCTGGTCGGCGAGATCGACGATCAGCTTCGCAACCTTCTTGCACTCGTCATGCGCGAACAGCACGGCGCCGAGCATGACCTCTTCCGAAAGCTCCTTGGCTTCGGATTCGACCATCATCACGGCATTGCCGGTGGCGGCAACGACGAGGTCCAGCGCGCCGTCGGCGGCGCGGTCCTGGCGCGGGTTGAGAATGTATTCACCGTCCTCGTAACCGACACGCGCGGCGCCGATCGGGCCCATGAAGGGCACGCCCGAGATGGTGAGAGCGGCAGACGCGGCGATCATCGCCACGATGTCGGGTTCGCACTCGCCGTCATAGCTCAGCACCTGGGCGATGACGTTGATCTCGTTGTAGAAGCCTTCGGGGAACAGCGGGCGCACCGGGCGGTCGATGAGGCGGGAGACCAGCGTCTCCTTCTCGGTCGCGCCGCGCTCGCGCTTGAAGAAGCCGCCGGGGATGCGCCCCGCGGCGAAGAACTTTTCCTGATAGTGGACGGTGAGCGGGAAGAAATCCTGCCCTTCCTTCACGGTCTTGGCGGCCGTTACGGCGCACAGAACGACGGTTTCGCCATAGGTGGCGAGGACCGCGCCGTCAGCCTGACGGGCAATGCGGCCGGTTTCCAGGGTGAGGGTCTTTCCGCCCCACTCCATGCTTACAGTCTTGGTGTCGAACATCTGGGTTTCCTTGACCCGCAGCGCCTGATTGCGGTGCGGGGCCTGTGTTGTCCGGTCGTATCGCGGGCGCGGAAACCGGTATCCACTTTCCGCTGCGATACTTCCAGCCGGGTATGCCGTCCCGGTCCGGTGCGGGGCATTTCGCTCGCCCCTTGAATGGCTGTCCGCGCCGGATTGCGCAGAAGCCGAATAAACGAAGGGGCGACCGGAGCCGCCCCTTCGAGAAACTCTTATTTCCGAAGCCCGAGCTTCTGGATCAGCGCATTGTACCGCTCGACGTCCTTCTTCTTCAGATAGGCGAGCAGGGTGCGGCGCTTGTTGACCATCATCAGGAGCCCGCGACGCGAGTGGTTGTCCTTGTGGTGGTCCTTGAAGTGCTCGGTAAGGTTGCGGATACGCTCGGTGAGGATCGCGACCTGGACTTCCGGCGAACCGGTGTCGCCCTTCTCGCGGGCGTTGTCCTTGATGATTTCCTGTTTCTTTTCCGCGGTAACGGTCATTCTCATGTACTCCGCGACATCAGCTTAGGTTGAAACCCCGGACGACCCTGGCCGTCCCGCCGACGATTTCCACCAGGGCGATCGGCACATCGGCCAGCTTCGCGAAATGGAGCCCGTCTGCCCGATACGATTCGGGGGGCAATCCCGACAGTTCACGGCCCTGGCGGACCGCCTGCGCGCTCGTCGGATCGAGTGCGAGGGCCGGGATGTCGTCCAGCCCCGCCTCCAGCGGCAGGAGATAGTCTTGAAGGCGCGCGCCCTTACCGATTTCGTTCAGCTTGTCCAGCGAAATCGCCTGTCCTGCAACGAACGGCCCGACCTTGATGCGCCTGAGATAGGTGACGTGGCCCCAGCTTCCAACCGCGCGTGCGATGTCCCGTGCCAGGGAGCGGATGTACGTGCCCTTGGAAACATGGGCGCGCAGGGTCGCGTGGCCATCGGCGGCCTCGAGCAGGTCGAGCGCGTGGATCGTCACCGGGCGGGTCGCCAGTTCGACCACTTCCCCGGCCCGCGCCCGGTCGTAGGCGCGCTGGCCGTCGACCTTGAGCGCCGAGTAGGCGGGCGGCACCTGCTCGATCGGCCCGGTGAAGCGTGGCAGGACCGCCTCGACGGAATCCCGCGAGGGCCGATGGTCGGAGCTCGCCACGACCTCGCCCTCGGTATCGAGCGTGCTGGTCTCCTCGCCAAAGGATATCGTGAAATCGTAGATCTTGTCGGAATCGAGCATCCGCCCGGCCAGCTTGGTCGCCTCGCCCAGCGCAATCGGCAGCAAGCCCTCCGCCAGCGGGTCGAGCGTGCCGCCGTGACCGACCTTGACCTTTCCATAACCCGCCTCGCGCAGATTGCGCTTCACCGCCCCGACCGCCTGTGTGCTACCGAGGCCGCGCGGCTTGTCGAGGATCAGCCAGCCGTGCGGGGCACCGCCCTCAACCACCGGTAAACAGCGCCGCGAAAGCGAGGTAGTGGCGGAGCAGCCACTGCACCGGCGGCATGATCGCGCGGCCCATGATGTCGGCGTCCGGCAGCGCCCAGGCGAGCGCGATGAGGCCGAAGAACACCAGCATCCCGAAGGGCCGCAGCTTCTCGTATGCCGCAGCCATGCGCCGCGGCAACGCGCCCTCGACGATATGCGAACCATCGAAAGGCGGAATCGGCAGCAGGTTGAAAACCGCGATGAAGACATTGATCAGGATAAAGGTGAAGATGCCCTGGCTGACCAGCGCATTGGCAGCGAGGCCGGTCGCGCTCGCCACGCCCAGCGCCGCCGCGCCGACCAGCGCGAGCGCGAAATTGGTCGCCGGCCCCGCCGCTGCCACGGCCATCATGCCGAAGCGAGGGTTCCTGAGCCGGCTCGCATTCACCGGCACCGGCTTTGCCCAGCCGAAAACCGGCGCGCCGACCAGCGCGAGGAAGCCGGGCAGGATCACCGTCCCGACCGGATCGATGTGACGGATCGGATTGAGCGACAGCCGCCGCTGCTCCTTCGCGGTCGGATCGCCAAGCGCGAGCGCGCTCCAGCCATGCGCGACCTCGTGAAAGACGATGGCGACGATGAGGCAGGGGATGAGGACGATCGCGAGGAGGAGCGTGTCGGGCATGGCGCTCATGTGGTGTGGCCCAGCGCCTCGGAGAAGTGGCGGCGACAAAGCGCTACGTAACGCTCGTTTCCGCCGACCTCGGTCTGCGCCCCGGCGCGCACCGCCAGGCCGTCCGCCCCCACGCGCAGGTTCATCGTCGCCTTGCGGCCGCAATGGCACACGCCCTTGAGCTCGACGAGCGAATCCGCGATCCCGAGCAGCACCGCCGACCCGGGAAAGAGGTCGCCGCGAAAATCGGTCCGGAGGCCGTAGCAGAGGACCGGGATATTGGCATTGTCGGCGAGGCGGGCGCATTGCCACACCTGCTTGGCGGTCAGGAACTGCGCCTCGTCGATCAGCGCACAGGCAATCGGGTCCGCTTCGTGGCGCGCGAGCGTCTCCGCCCAGAGGTCGGTCCCGGGCGTGTAGCGATGCGCGTCGGCCTGCAGCCCGATGCGACTGCGGATCATCCCCTCGCTGCGCGTATCGAGCGCGGCGGTCCAGAGCATGGTCCGCATGCCTCGCTCGCGATAGTTGAAGTCCGCCTGCAAGAGGTTGGTGGACTTTCCCGCGTTCATGCTGGCGTAGTAGAAATAGAGCTTGGCCATGCGCCCCTCTAGCCAGCGCTTGACGGCACGCAAAGCGCGGGCCGGCGTTGGGTCCACAGGGGATGGAGCGCGATCATGCGCGCATTGCTATGCCTTCCCGTCCTGCTGCTGCTCGGCGCGGCCCCGGCGCAGCTATATTCCATTGACGCAGCCGCAGCACCGTAGCGGCGAAGGTCGCCTTCTTCGGGCTTTCCAGCAAGACGGCGCAGCTCCCAAGGTATCGGGCGGCCTCACGCTCGATCCTGCCCGGCCGGACCGAATCGACCTCGACGTGGTCCTCGAGGCAAGTGCGCTCACCGCGCCGGACACCGTGACCCTCGGGCGATTCACGGGGCCGCAGTTCTTCGATAGCACCCGCTACCCGACCGTGCGCTTCGACGACAGCACAATGCGTATGACAAGCGACCCCGGGGCAGTCGTAGCGGGCGCCATGACCGCGCGCGGGGTCACCCGGCCCGCGACACTCTCGGTGCGCTTCGCCAGCCCGCGCTGCGCGCCACGGGGCGTGCGCCGCTGGCCATCGCCGCCTCGACCGAGATCGACCGCCGGGATTTCGGAATGACGGCCTACCGTTTCATCGTCGGGCGCAGGGTCGCGATCACGATTCGCGCGACGCTGGTGCCGGTTCAGCTCTCGTCGTCGGCGTCGAGGTCGCGCGCGACCTTGGGGTCGTTGAGCAACCGCTCGATCCGGTCGGCCTCGTCGAAGCTCTCGTCGGGCTGGAAATTGAGCTTCGGCGCGAATTTGAGGCCGAGGCGCTGGGCGACTTCCTTCTGGAAGAACGCGGTGTTGGTGCGCAGCGCCTTCAGCACCGCCGCCTCGTCCTTGCCGAGCAACGGCTTAACATAAGCCTTGGCGTTCCGCAGATCGGGCGTCATCCGCACCTCCGTTACGGAAATATGATGCGCGCGCAGCGTGTCGTCATGCGCCTCCCCCCGCGCGAGCAGCTCGCTGAGGATGTGCCGGACCCGCTCGCCCACCTTGAGGACGCGGACCGACTGCTGCTCGGGCGTGGAGGACTGGTGGCGGGCCATTGGAGAACCTCGGGACAAACTGCGACAATTCGCGACGACACTTTTGCGATCGCACCGCGTATAAGAAACTCACGACGCCGCGGTGTCCGCCTGACCCCCCTTCCCGGGTTGGCACCGCGGCAAGTGGACCCCCTCCCCGAAAACTGGGGCGCCCTTCGCGGGGCGCCCCTTTTTCGTTGGCGTCAGAGCGTGCGCTCGCGTTCTTCCACCTCGAACACCTCGAGCATGTCCCCCGCCTTGATGTCGTTGGTGTCGGCCAGCACGACGCCGCATTCGAGGCCCGCGCGGACCTCGTCGACATCGTCCTTGAAGCGGCGCAGCGACTGGATGGTGGTTGCCGAGACGATGACGTCCTCGCGCGTGAGGCGTGCGAACAGCCCCTTGCGGATGACGCCTTCGAGCACCAGCAGACCGGCCGCCTTGTCGCGCTTGCCCGCGGGGAAGACCTGCTTGACCTCCGCCCGGCCGAGCACGTTCTCGATCTTGAGCGGGCCGAGCACGCCGGCCATCTCCTTCCCGATTTCCTCGGTCAGGTGATAGATCACGTCGAAATACTTCATCTCGACGCCGTCGCGCTTCACCAGCTCGCGCGCCTTGGCGTTAGGGCGGACGTTGAAGCCGATGATCGGCGCGTTCGAAGCCGCGGCGAGGCCCACGTCGCTCTCGGTGATCGCGCCCACCCCGGCGTGCAGCACGCGCACCTTGATGTCGTCGTTCGAGAGGTTGTGGAGCGCGTTCACGATCGCCTCGACCGAACCCTGAACGTCGGCCTTCACCACCACCGGATATTCGACGACGTTCGAGGTCAGCCCTGCGAACATGGTGTCGAAATTGGTGGGGGCTAGCGCGGTGCGCTTCTCGGTCGCCTTAGCCTGGCGGAAGCTTGCGACCTCGCGGGCGCGCTGCTCGTTCTCGACCACGGTGAGCGTCTCGCCCGCGCCCGGCACGCCGCCGAGGCCGAGGACCTCGACCGGCATGGAGGGGCCGGCTTCCTTGATCTGCTTGCCCTGGTCATCGACTATGGCGCGCACCCGTCCGCTTTCCGTGCCGACGACGAAGGTGTCGCCGCGCTTCAGCGTGCCGCGCGTGATGAGAACGGTCGCGACCGGGCCGCGGCCCTTGTCGAGCTGCGCCTCGATCACGGTCGCCTCGGCGTCGCGGTCGGGGTTGGCCTTCAATTCCATCAGCTCGGCCTGGAGGGCGATCTTCTCGAGCAGGTCGTCGAGCCCGGTGCGCTTGAGCGCCGAGATTTCCACGTCCTGCGTCTCGCCGCCCATGTCCTCGACGATCACCTCGTGCTCGAGCAGGCGCTCGCGCACGCGCTGCGGATTGGCGCCTTCCTTGTCGATCTTGTTGATCGCAACGATCATCGGCACGCCCGCCGCCTTGGTGTGATTGATGGCCTCGATGGTCTGCGGCATGATGCCGTCGTCCGCCGCTACCACCAGCACCACGATGTCGGTGATATTGGCACCGCGGGCGCGCATCTCGGTGAAGGCGGCGTGGCCCGGGGTGTCGAGGAAGGTGATCTTCTGGCCATCCTTGGTCTTCACCTGGTAGCTGCCGATGTGCTGGGTGATGCCGCCGGCCTCGCCCTTGACGACATTGGTGCCGCGCAGCGCATCGAGCAGGCTGGTCTTGCCGTGGTCGACGTGGCCCATGATGGTGACGACCGGGGGACGCGCCTTGAGCGTCTCGTCGGGATCCTGGTCGACCGAGGCGTCGATATCGACATCGCTTTCGGAGACGCGGGTGATGTTGTGGCCGAACTCCTCGACCAGCAGCTCGGCGGTGTCCTGGTCGATGGTCTGGTTGACCGTGACCATCATGCCCATGTTGAACAGCGCCTTCACGAGGTCGGCGCCCTTTTCGGCCATGCGGTTGGCGAGTTCCTGCACGGTGATCGCCTCGGGCACGACCACGTCGCGAACCTGCTTCTCGCGCGGCTTGGAGGAGCCGCCGCCGTGGAGACGCCGTTCCTTCTCGCGGGCACGCTTGAGCGCCGCGAGGCTGCGGGCGCGGCGGCCCTCGTCCTCGTTGAGGGCGCGGGTGACGGTCAGCTTGCCGGAGCGGCGATCGCCGCCACGCTCGGCCCCGCGATCGGGGGCGGCGCGTTTGTCGTCCTTCTTCTTGGCCGGCTCGGGCTTCTTGATCTCGGGCCGAGCGACGGGCGTGAAGCGGCGCGGCGCAGGCGCGGGCGTGCCGTCCTCACCGACCGTTTCTTCGGCGACGTCTCCGTCCTGTTCGGCAGGCGCAGCCGCTTCGGCCTCGGCAGCCGCCTGGGCCGCCTCGTTCTCGGCCTCGCGATTGGCTTCGGCGCGGCGCTTCTCGTCCTCGGCGGCGGCGCGCGCTTCTTCTTCCTCGCGCTTGCGGGCCTCTTCGGCGAGCCGCATCCGTTCGTCCTCGGCTTCGCGCTGGAGACGGGCGACCCGCTCCTGCGGCGTTTCGCCGGTCGGAGCACGTGCGGGGGCCTTCGCGGCGGCCGCCGGAGCAGGCGGCGGCGGAGGGGGTGGCGGCGGCGGGGCAGGGGGCGGCGGAGGCGGGGTCTCGCCCGGCTTCACCAGCGTGCGGCGACGCTTGACCTCGACCGTCACCTTGTTGGTGCGGCCGTGGCTGAAGGTCTGCTTGACCTCGCCCGCGTCGATCGACCTTTTGAGGCCGAGCGGCTTGCGGGCGGGCTTGTCGGTTTCGTCGCTCATCTAGCTGATACTTCCTTCAAATCTCGTCGTCGTGTGCGGCGGGCGCGGTGCGCGCGCCGTCCGAAGTGGTGTCCGCAAGGCTCCTGTCGGCCCCAAGGAAATGCAACAGGCGCTGGAGCGGACCCCGTACCCGCTTGGCTGCCTTGGGATCGCCCAGCGCGAGGTGGACGACATTCTCGCGGCCCAGTGCCACAGACAGCGCCGCCCGGTCCAGTGGCAAGATTGTCCCCCGGTCACCCGACCCCTCGCGCTCCTGCCCGACGCGCCAGGCCTGGTCGAGCTTCTTGCGCCCGTCCTCGCTCGAATCGCTGGCGTGAAAAAGCGCGCTGACCGCACCGCCGCGCGCCGTTTCGGCAATGCGCGCGGTGCCCAATATGATGCCGCCGCTGCGCATTTCCAGCCCCAGCCGGTCGGCAAAGGCGCGGCGCAGCGCGTCCTCAAGCCGATCGGGAAGGTCGGCGGGAATATCGAGCGCGCCGGTCTTGAAGGCGCGGCCGAGGGCGCCCTTGAGCTTGCCTTTCGCCAGCGCCGTCTCGAGCTCGGCGCGGGTCACGCCGATCCACGCCCCCCGGCCCGGCGCCTTGGCATGGACGTCGGGCAGCACGAGGCCGTCGGGCGAGACCGCCAGCCGTACCAGCGCGGCGCGGCTGCCATGCTCCCCGGAGAGGATGCACTTGCGCTCCGGCACGGCTTTAAGCCCCTCCCCTTGAGGGGAGGGGTTGGGGTGGGGGCTGTGCTGCAGCTTCGCGACAGGCCCCACCCCCGTCCCGTCCCCTGAAGGGGAGGGGTTAGGATGTCGGCGTCCTAGGCGCTCATTGTTCGGAGTCCGCATGCGCGGCCTCCTCGGATACGGCGGGAACGTCCTCGTCCTCGAACCAGTGCGCGCGGGCGGCCATGATGATCTCGTTGCCCTGCTCTTCGCTCAGGCCATATTCGCCCAGCACGCCGCCCTTGTCCTCGGGACGGGCCTTGACCTGGTCGGCGCGCAGGCGCGGCCCCTCGTTCGGTGCCTGGCGGCGGCGCGGCGCCTCGCGCTTCTTGGCGATCAGCTCGTCGGTGGCGAGGTCGGCGAGGTCGTCCAGCGTCTTGATCCCCGCCTTGCCGAGCGTGACCAGCATCGCCTCGGTAAGGTGCGGCAGCTCGGCCAGCGCGTCCTCGACGCCGAGCGCGGTACGCTCCTCGCGGTGCGCGGCCTGCTGGCGCTCGATGGCTTCCTGCGCGCGGCTCTGGAGCTCCTCGGCCAGCTCCTCGTCGAAGCCCTCGATGCTCGCGAGCTCGTCGAGATCGACATAGGCGACTTCCTCGAGCTCGGCGAAGCCCTCGGCCACCAGCAGCTGGCTGAGCGTCTCGTCGACGTCGAGCTCTTCCTCGAACATCTTCGAACGCTCGGCGAATTCCTTCTGCCGCTTGGTCGAGGATTCCTCCTCGGTCATGATGTCGATCTGCTGGCCGGTGAGCTGGCTGGCAAGCCGCACGTTCTGGCCACGGCGCCCGATGGCGAGCGAAAGCTGGTCGTCGGGCACCACGACCTCGATGCGGCCGTCATCCTCGTCGAGCACGACGCGGCTGACAGTCGCGGGCTGGAGCGCGTTGACGATGAAGGTCGCCTGGTCCTCGCTCCACGGGATGATGTCGATCTTCTCGCCCTGCAACTCCTGCACAACCGCCTGGACCCGGCTGCCCTTCATGCCGACGCAGGCGCCGACGGGGTCGATGCTGCTGTCACGGCTGATGACGCCGATCTTGGCGCGGCTACCCGGATCGCGGGCGGCGGCCTTGATCTCGATGATGCCGTCGTAGATCTCGGGGACTTCCTGCGCGAACAGCTTCTTCATGAACTCGGGGTGCGCGCGGCTGAGGAAGATTTGCGGGCCGCGGTTGTTGCGTTCCACCTTGGTGATGAGCGCCCGGACGCGCTCGCCGACGCGGGCGGCTTCGCGCGGGATCTGCTGGTCGCGACGGATCACACCCTCGGCGCGGCCGAGGTTGACGATCACGTGGCCGAACTCGACCGACTTGATGACGCCGGTGATGATCTCGCCCGCGCGGTCCTTGAATTCCTCGAACTGGCGCTCGCGCTCGGCATCGCGGACCTTCTGGAAAATTACCTGCTTGGCGCTCTGCGCGTCGATGCGGCCGAGATCCACGGGGGGCAGCGGATCGACGATGAAGTCGCCCAGCTTGGCGTTCTTGTCGAGCTTCTGCGCGGCCTTCAGGTCGACCTGCTTGAAGTAGTCTTCGACCTCCTCGACCACCTCGACGACGCGCCACAGGCGCAGATCGCCGGTCATGGGGTCGAGCTTGGCGCGGATGTCGTTCTCCGCCCCGTAGCGGGCGCGCGCGGCCTTCTGGATCGCCTCTTCCATCGCCTCGATGACGATCGCCTTGTCGATCATCTTCTCCGACGCGACCGAGGTCGCGATCGCGAGGAGTTCAGCCTTGTTCGCGGAAACTGCGCTGGCCATCAGTCGTCTGCCTTCTCTTCTTCGATTTCGATGATTTCGTCCGCGCCGCTGGTATCGAGCGGGCGGGTGGCGGCGATCAGCGCATCCGTGAGGACGAGCTGCGCCGAATGGATCTGGTCGCGCGGCACGGTGACCGCGCCCGCCTTGCGGTCGACGATCGTCACACCCTCGCCGGCGATGCCTTTCAACTCCCCGCGCAGGGTTCGCTGCCCGTCGAAGTCCCTGGCCATCGCGATCTTCGCTTCGTGCCCGGCCCAGTTCGCGAAATCCTTGTCGCGGGTGAGGGGGCGATCGATGCCGGGGCTGCTGACTTCCAGGTGATAGGCGCCCTCGATCAGCACGGTGCCCGCCTCCTCCAGTGCATCCATCCGGTCGGAGATGCGGCGCGAAAGCGCGGCGCACTGGTCGATGATGAGCTGGCCGGTCGCGGGATCCTCGGCCATGACCTGCAGCGCCTCCCCACCGTCACCGGCTTCGGACTGCATCATCTTCACGCGCACGAGTTCGAGCCCAAGAGCTTTCGCTTCGGGTTCGATCACTTCCACAAGGCGCGCGATATCGGCCATTGGTTCTCCGCTTACGGTCCCGCGATGACAACGGCGTTTCGTGCCGGCCCCTCGCGGCGCCAGCCCTCCACAGTCGCGACGATGTCGGGATGGATGGCCAGATAGACGCAGCTTCGCCGAAAGACAAGCGCCGAGTTTTGCGCTTTCGACCGCGGCAAAACAGGAAGGGCCCGGCAAGCACCGGGCCCTTCGTTATTGCAGCCGATCCGCCGGATCAGTCGAGGCGGCCCGGCGGCACCTTGGCGTCCGGCGCCCAGGTCACATGGGTGATGACGGTGTAGCCGTTGACGTTGCGGACATACTCGTTGGGGCGACCGGCGGCGTCACGACCGACCACACGGCCCCACTCGGCCGGCGAATCGCCGGTGTCGATGCCGAGCGGCTTACCCTTGTTGGCCGTGGAGGTCGCAGCAGCGGCTGCACCGTCCAGATGCGCGTAGATCAGCGCGAGCTGATCATAGTCGTGCTGGTCCGGATGCTCATTGCCGGCGGGCTGGCTGGTGTAATCCATGCAGGAATTGGTCGTGTCGGTGTTGAAATCCTCGTCCTGGTGGCCGAGGCCGTAATCGTGCCCGATCTCCTGGCAGGTGACGAGCTGCTTCCAGCTCTCGGTGTTGTATTGCGCCTGCGTGAAATAGGTGTCGTTCAGCTTGGTGGTGCCTGACGCGATGTGACCACCGGACAAGGTGATCGACGCGATGCCGAGCCAGCCGGTGCGCCCGTACGCGGTGGCGCAGACCTGGATCGTGCCCGAAACCTGCGGGCAGCGCTTCTGGTTGGCGGTGCCGCGGGTATAGGCGCTCTGGATATTGGCTGAACGGTTCCAGTCGTCGCTTGCC